>NZ_JBFRNX010000014.1:152689-210065 GCF_041471165.1 Shewanella sp. 10N.261.52.F9 | reverse complement strand
CCAAACATTAAGTACACAACAGAAGCAGCTAGCTAATTGGGGGGTAACATTATGTTCAATTTAATTTTAAAAGTTTTTGGCACCGAAAAACAAAGCCGTAAGAAGGTTCAGCTCCCTGAAGGCCTAAATAAATTAGAAGTAATCCCAGCTAAAGGTTGGTGGAACTAACAAAGCTATTTGCGATATTGAGAGGTGTGACGATGCTTGATTCATTAATGAGATTTCTTGGATTAACAAAACCTGCACGCAAGAAGGTTCAATTACCTGAGGGCTTGAGCCAATTACAAGTGACCCCAGCAAGAGCATGGTGGAACTAAAGGTTATATCGCCAAAAACCAAAAAAGGAGCTTATGCTCCTTTTTTATTACAATAAGTTAATCTATAAAATCCTCAGACCCGCCTACCTGTCCCTTACCAGCTTTAGCTCTGCTTTAGGTGACTCACGACGGTCGGTAGTTACAAACTAATTGTTCGTCCCTGTTTACCCATCGCTTTTCGATAAGCCAGTTGTTTATGCGAATTAAGTAAAGGATAAGCGACAGGTCCAAGCAATGCTCCAGCAAATGCCCAGCGCTTAACAGGAAGACCCGCCTTAAAAGCAGCAATTCCTAAAGCATAGCCTGAATACAATAATATAAGCCCAATAACCAATTCCACTTATCTACACCTCACTTCAAATAAGTTAGCTATCCTAGCCATTAATCAAGCTGAGCCAGCATTATATAGACAAAATCAAAACAAAGAGAGCGTTTTTTAGGCAAACAACTACCTGTCGCGTATAAAAAAAACGGCATTTTACTGCCGCTTTTTTAACCACGCCTAATAAATACTTAATTTACAAACACTACTTAGCTAAAAAATCGTGAACCATCCTCAGCCATTTGTTTTAGCTTTGTGGCAGGTTCAAATCGATTGCCATAACGAGATTGATAGTTTTCTAGGATCTTAACCAAATTAGCAGCACCAAGTGTATCAATATAATGGAAAGGTCCACCTAAGAATGGTGGGAAGCCAATACCAAATATCGCCCCTATATCACCATCACGAGGGTTAGCGATAATATTTTCTTCTAAGCAACGCACCGCTTCGTTTAGCATTTGTACTACACAACGTTGAGCGACTTCCGATGCTTCAGTGTCAACACCAGGCTTTAAACCCAATACTGTATAAACAGTTTCATCAACTTGCTTAGCTTTCTTCTTGCCGCCGTATAAGTAGAACCCTTTACCGTTCTTACGTCCCTTTCTGTCGTCTGCTAGTAATTTATCAAATGCCGCAGGCGCTTTAAAACGCTCACCTAATTCTTTTTCAAGGATTGGTGAAATCTTAGCACCAACATCAATGCCCACTTCATCAAGCAAAGTCATTGGCCCTACAGGGAAACCAAATTTAACCAAGGCTTTATCAAGGTGCTCTACACTTTGCCCTTCTAGCAGTAATTGAGCAGCTTCATTCATATATAACGCGAGGATCCGATTAACATAAAAACCTGCACCATCTTGTACTACAATCGGTGTTTTACCTTGCTTCTTAGCAAATGCCACAGTGGTTGCAATTGTTTCAGGCGATGTTTTTTCATGTGCAATAACTTCAACTAACGGCATTTTTTCTACTGGTGAAAAGTAGTGCAGACCAATTACGTTTTCAGGTCTAGTTGCCGCTTCAGCAATTTTTCCAATAGGCAATGAAGAGGTATTAGAAGCAAAAATAGTATGCTTGCCACATTCACGCTCAACATCTTTAACCATTTGATGCTTAAGAGCTAAGTCTTCAAAAACCGCCTCAACAACGATATCTGCATCTTTAATGCCTTTGTATTCTGTCGTTGTAGTCATCAATGCCATCAGGTTATCACGTACTGCCGGCGTCATATGACGGCGCTTTACACCTTTATCAAGCAGTTTGTAAGCATACGCTAACGCATTACTCAGGCCTGTTTCGCTGATATCTTTCACACGAGCCGGAATTTTAGCTTTTGTGGTGGTAACAGAGGCAATCCCTCCCCCCATTAAACCACCGCCGAGTACCATTACCTTATTTACAGGTTTAGGCTCAACGTCACCTGCGCCAGTCTCTTTCTTCATTTCAGTGGTTGCAAAGAAAATACTACGCAACGCTTCAGATTCTTTCGACATCACAAGATCAGCAAAATGACTCGCTTCTACTTCTAATCCTTTAGTTATGCCTTTCGTCATTCCCTGCCTAACACAGTCAATGATCTTTGCTGGAGCAGGATAATTACCTTGAGTCTTTTTAGAGACTTGCTTGGCCGCTTGATCGAAAATAATATTTCGACCAGCACTCGTTCCTTCGAGCACTTGATTAATTAAAGACTGCTTCTTTTTCTTGGCTGGTCGTTTACCCGCAAGTGCCATTTCAACAGCTGTACGCAGTAGAATAGACTCTGGCACAGCATCATCGACTAAGCCCATCTTTAGTGCTTGCTTAGGGCGAAGTTGCTTACCCGTTAGCATCATATCAAGTGCTGTCGTTACGCCGACTAAACGCGGCAACCGTTGAGTACCACCACCACCAGGCAGTAACCCTAGTTGAACTTCAGGTACACCCATCATGGTTTTTGCATGCAGCGAACATACTCGCTTATGACATGCTAAAGCCAGCTCTAAACCACCACCAAGACACGCTCCATTGATAGCGGCAACAACGGGAATTGTTAAGCTCTCTAACTCATTGAATACAACATGCCCTTGTTGTGACAATAGTTTGGCATCGGCAGCAGTTTCACAGGCATCTAGCATTGAAATATCTGCACCTGCAACAAATGAGTCTTTTTTGCCCGAAATTAACACTAGCCCTTTGATACTATTATCGGCTTTTATCTCAGCAAGAACTTCACTGATCTCTGGGCCAAACTCACTGCGCAAGGTATTCATGGTTTCACCAGGCACGTCCATGGTCAATACCGCGATACCGTCTTCACGACGTGATAAATTAAATGTCTTTTCCATGTGATTACTCCACTTCAACAATCATTGCTGCACCTAAACCACCCGCAGCACATGCTGTTGCGAGACCTGTACCACCACCACGGCGTTTAAGCTCATGACAAACTTGTGTCACCAAACGCGTGCCCGTTGCAGCAAATGGATGACCATAAGCCAATGAGCCACCAAGTACGTTAAATTTACTCATATCGATTTCACCGATAGCACGGTTACGACCCAGCTTTTCTTCGGCAAACTTTTTCGAAGCAAACATTTGCATATTAGCGAGTGTTTGCGCTGCAAATGCTTCATGCATTTCAATCAAGGTTAGATCTTCTAGCTCCATCCCTGCACGCTTAAGTGCAAGTGGCGTTGCATAAGAGGGCCCCATTAACATGTCTTGCCACACATCAATAGCGGTAAAAGCGTAGCTCTTGATATAGCCAATAGGCGTATAACCTAATGCTTTAGCGCGACCTTCGCTCATCAATAACACTGCAGATGCACCATCGGTTAGTGGCGTACTGTTAGCAGCGGTGACTGAACCATGCTTACGATCAAATGCAGGGCGAAGCTTAGCGTAGGACTCTAAAGATGAGTTTTCACGGATATTATTATCGCGATCGATAAATGACTTGTAAGGAGGCACATGTGCAGCCATAACCTCTTCAGCTAGCTTGCCAGCATTCCAAGTTTCGGTCGCTAATGTATGAGAACGATGGGCCAATGCATCTTGATCTGCGCGGCTAATATTGTAAGTCTTAGCCATCTGCTCAGCCGTTTGCCCCATAGACAAACCTGTTGAGTATTCAGCAACCGCTGGCGGAACTGGTAATAAATCTTTTAAACCAAGGCGGCGGAAAATTGCTAGCTTCTGGCCAAAACTACGGGCCTTATTAAGGTCAACTAAAGCATGAGCGAGCTTTTTAGAAACACCAATTGGCAGTACCGACGAAGAATCTGCCCCACCTGCAATACCAATATCCATATTACCCGTCATGATAGATTCAGCTACGTTAACCGTAGATTGAAAACTGGTGGCACAAGCGCGCGTAACACTATAAGCATCGGTGCTAATATCCATCCCAGTGCCTAAAACGATTTCTCGAGCAATATTTGGCGCTGCAGGCATTTGAACAACTTGTCCATAAACCAGTTGTTCAATTTCTTTGGGATTTAGCTCTGAACGAGAAAGCAATTCATTAACGACCATCTTACCCATGTCTAATGCCGATACACCATGAAAAGCCGTTGCTTGCTTTGCAAACGGTGTTCGTAATCCCGATACAATCGCGATACGTTCGCCTCTTGCATTTTTCACCTGTTGTCTATCACTCATTTCTCGCCCTCTTATTCTGCTCGCTAGCTTTTAGCCGCGCGCTTTCTTATATCCTTGAGAAACCCATTTGCAATCAATCAAACAGGTCTGACCATCTAAAGTGTGATCTGATTCTAACTTCTTAGGGGCAGGTTTTAAACACTTGTTTGTTTTTTTGTATTAAAAACATCCAAAAGCCTTTTATTAACAATGATTAATATCTATAAATACAAATTTTGCTTTGAGCCATCTTATTGATAAGCCACCTAAATCAGAATCATTAGATAAAAAAGTAGGCAAAAGAAGATGATTTATCTGCATAAATAAAATTGAGACTAGCCAAACACCAATGGAATTTTTTACTATGTTGCTGGTCTATACCTAACTTACTTAAAATAAACCGAGTAGCATCATGCCTTTGAGTCGATTTCACGCGTTACGCGAATATTTAAACACTGTCATTTTAGGACAGCCTATTCTCACCGAGAATCTACTAATTGCATTAATAGCCGATGGCCACCTATTAGTTGAAGGTCCACCAGGTCTTGCTAAGACTCGAGCGGTAAAAGCCCTATGTGATGGTGTTGAAGGTGATTTTCACCGTATTCAATTTACCCCTGATTTATTACCAGCTGATTTAACTGGTACCGATATTTATCGGGCGCAAACCGCCACTTTTGAATTTGAGGCCGGACCGATATTCCACAACCTCATTTTGGCGGATGAAATTAATCGTGCTCCAGCAAAAGTGCAATCTGCTTTATTAGAAGCGATGGCCGAAGGCCAAGTAACTGTGGGTAAGCACAGTTACCAGTTACCTGAACTATTTTTAGTTATGGCAACACAAAATCCGCTAGAAAACGAAGGAACCTATCCACTACCAGAAGCGCAGCTCGACCGTTTCTTAATGCATTTGAATTTAGATTACCCAAGTGCAGAAACAGAGTTCCAAATTATGCGAATGTCTCGTAATGAGGCTTTAAAGCAAGAACTACCGCAAGTTGATCCCATTATCCAAGGAGATATATTTGCCGCTCGTGAACACGCCTTACAGATTTACCTCGCTGAGCCGCTAGAAAAATACATTGTCGACATTATTATGGCGACACGTAAACCCGAAGCTTATAGCCAAGAGCTCGCTAGCTGGCTTGAATATGGTGTAAGCCCTCGTGCAACTTTATCGCTTGAGCGCTGCGCACGCGCACGCGCTTATTTACATGAGCGTGACTTTGTATCACCGGAGGATATTCAAGCAGTAGCACCTAACGTGCTCCGTCATCGCCTACTGCTTAGTTATCAAGCTCAGGCTGACGGCGTCAGTGCTGACGATGTGATAAACCATATTCTTTCACAGGTTGCCGTACCTTAATGCCCTATACAAAACTGCCACTGTTTAGCGATGGCATTAATATTACGCAAAAAGAGCTACTTGCTTGTCAGAGCTTAGCCAAAGCTTTGCCAGAAAAACGCAGCAAAGCTAAAGCCAGCCTTGCAGGACACCGCGCTAGCCTAATAAAAGGCAGAGGCATGGAGTTTGCTGAAGTACGACATTACCAAAGTGGCGATGACGTACGCACCATAGATTGGCGTGTAACAGCAAGAACAGGTAAAGCGCACACTAAACTATTTGTTGAAGAGCGCGAACGACCCGTTTTAGTGTTACTCGATCTGAGTCATAGTTTGTATTTTGGCTCTAGCCTAATGTTGCAATCCGTGCAGGCAGCCCACCTTGCCACAACCCTTGGCTGGAGCGCTGTTATGCACGGTGACCGTTTAGGCGCCTTAATCGCGACAGAACAGGAGCACATTGAGCTAAAACCGCGAAGTCGCCAACAAGGTATTTTGCAAATGGTGTCAGCAATACAAAAGCTGCACCAACACCAACTGCAAAATATTGTGCAACAAAAACCAGAGCCAGATCATATGGCAAAGGCTTGCCAACGGTTACGCCGACTTGCTAAACCTGGCTCATTGATTTGGATTATTTCCGACGGAAGCCACTTTACTCCTGCCTGCTTAGCCGCGTTATCAGATTTAAAGCGCCATTGTGATATGGGTGCCTTTTTAATTACAGACCCACTACGCCAAGGTGAGTTAACACTACCAAAACACTTTCAATTACCGGTTCGAGAAGGTGGTAAAGAGCGAGTGATAGATCGCAATAGCTATGAGCAATGGCTTACAAATCAACTGCAACAACAACAGCAGTTTATAGAGATGATGCAAAAGCTCAATGTTGAAACCCGAGTTATTGATGCGGGACAACGCCTAAGCCAACAGTTAGGAGGGCTAAGATAGATGACGACTCCTGGAAACCCAGCGCTTGCAAGTTTAAAAGATATTCAACCACCTACTGAGATTGGGACTTGGCCGCTAGCCTATGGTTATTGGTTAGCGATATTTGCCGGTGTTGCACTGACAATAACCCTTATTTATTTGCTTAAGCAGCGTAGAAATAAATATGCTGTGCAAAAAGCAGCACTTAAGCAACTTGACGCTATGGATCTACAACATCCACAGTTTGTGATTGAGGTCAGTAGCCTATTAAAGCGCGCGGCAATGAGCACAACAAACCGGCAGCAGGTCGCTAAGCTGAGCGGTAATGACTGGACGCTATGGTTAAATGCACAAGTCAAAACACCTCAAGATGAGCTATGTCAGTTATTAGCTAAACGATTTCAGCCAAACTCTTTTAGCAACGAAGAAAAACAAAGACTCAAAATAGCAGCTCGTAACTGGTTAAAGTCTGCGCTCCCTTTGAAGCCAAGCAAGCACCAAACAAGTAGTGAGGTCTTACCATGTTAACCTTGGCTTGGCCGCTACTTTTATTATTGTTACCGCTGCCACTTATTTTTAGAAACAAACAACAGCCTAAAAACCTAGGTGGGCATTTACTGCTTCCTGGAGCCAGTTTACCGACGCAAATAGCAGCAACAGACAATAGCCAACACTCTAATAAACGTTATTGGTTAATTTGGTTTTTCGTAGTACTGGCTTGCGCTCGTCCACTTTGGGTTGGTGAGCCGATAGAGTTACCGACTAAAGGGCGCGATCTGATGCTATCTGTTGACCTATCAGGCAGTATGCAAATTGAAGATATGATCATTGACGGCAAAGTCGTTGACCGTTTTACGCTTATTCAGCATGTGATCACCGACTTTATCGAGCGCAGAAAAGGCGATCGTCTTGGGCTTATCTTGTTTGCTGATCATGCTTACCTACAATCCCCTCTAACACAAGATAGACGCAGTGTTGCTCAATACTTAACCGAGGCGCAAATTGGTTTGGTGGGTAAACAGACGGCTATAGGTGAAGCGATTGCTTTAGCCGTAAAGCGTTTTGATAAAGTTGAGAAAAGTAACCGAGTGTTAATCTTGCTAACCGACGGTTCAAATAATGCAGGAGCGATATCGCCCGACCAAGCTACCCAAATAGCCAAACAAAGAGGCGTTACGATTTACACCATAGGTGTTGGTGCAGATGTAATGGAGCGCAGAACACTCTTCGGTAAAGAGCGCGTTAACCCTTCTATGGATTTGGACGAGTCTCAATTGCAGAAAATTGCAGAACAAACAGGCGGGCAGTATTTTAGAGCACGCAATACCGAAGAACTTGAACAGATCTATCAAGTCATTGATACTCTGGAACCTGTAGCTAGAGATCAACTTAGCTACCGCCCGCAGTCAGAACTTTTTTACTGGCCATTAGCGATAGCCCTAATAGTTTCAATACTAATCTCGTTAACTCAAGTCTCTTTCTTTAGGGCTAAGCCCTATTTTAATAAAGGAGGACGTTAAGCATGCATTTTCTACGTCCTGAATGGTTTTGGGCACTATTACCATTAGCACTGCTTTTATTGACGCTATTTAAAAGCAAAGCCGCTAATTCAAGCTGGAGCCACTATATTGCCCCGCACCTAGCTAAAGTGTTAATTGGCGGTACTGCAAGTAACAAGAAAAACAACATTGGCTATTTAGCTACTGCTTGGTTAATCGCAGTGTTTGCCTTATCTGGACCAGCTTTAGAGAAAAAAGCACTGCCCGTTTATGAGTCAGCTCAGGGCCGAGTAATAGTCATGGATATGTCATTATCAATGTACGCAACTGATTTAGCGCCAAACCGACTAACCCAAGCTAAATTCCGCGCTACCGATCTTATCGCTGAACTCGCAGAAGGTGAAACAGGCTTAGTTGCCTATGCTGGCGATGCATTTACTATTAGTCCGCTTACACGAGACAAAGCCACGCTGTTAAATCTACTGCCAACATTAACCCCAAGTATTATGCCTGTTCGCGGATCAAACCTTGAAGCAGCTATCAGCCAAGCACAATCATTATTGAGCCAAGGTGGACATATTCGCGGTGATATCATTTTATTTACTGATGGTGTTTCTAGTAGTCAGTTTAAACGTGCAGAATCGTTACTTAGTGATAGTGCTTATCGGCTAACTATTATCGCCTTTGGTAGCCAACAAGGCTCGCCAATACAATTACCTGATGGACAACTGCTGCGCGATAACGCTAACCAAGTAGTGGTCGCTAAAACCAATTATGCCTTGCTAAAAGAATTAGCCAACGATGCCGATGGTATACTAGTACCTAGCCGAGCTGACGGGTCTGATTTAAACCAAATTACTCAATGGCTTGCCAATAGTAAAGACACTAAAGCGAGTGATCTTGAAGGTGAAACTTGGCAAGATCTTGGCCCCTACTTTGCCCTAATGTTGTTATTACCAGCTTTGCTTAGTTTCAGAAACGGACTTATTGCTAGTATTGCACTATTCGCGCTTCTACAACCCAGTGAACAAGCCTATGCCAATACTTGGGACAATATGTGGCAAACTCAAGATCAGCAAGCAATGAATGCTTATAACACCAAAGAGTTTGCCGCAGCAGCCGAACAATTTAACAATCCACAATGGCAAGCAAGTGCACTTTACAAATCAGGTCAGTATCAGCAAGCACTAACTGCATTTGAGAAAGATAACTCCGCTAGTGGTCTATATAACCAAGGCAACGCATTAATGCAGCTTGGTCAATATGCTGAAGCCCAAACACGTTATCAGTCAGCACTAGAACAACAAATAGATTTCGACGCTGCCAAAAGCAATCTAGCCCTTGCCAAAGAGTTAGAACAACAAAAGCAGCAAGACAATCAACAATCAGAACAAAATTCAGAGCAGGAAAATAAAGATCAACAGTCTAAGGACTCTCAACCTGACAAGCAGCAATCTGACAGCAATCAACCACAAAACAGTCAGTCTCAAGAAGGTCAATCGCAAGATAGTCAGCCTGGTGAACAGCAGCCTAAAGATAGCCAAGAAAAAGGTGAGCAATCACAAAATGGTAAGCCGCAAGGTGATGAGCAGACTCCTAAAGAATCTGAACAAACTCAGAAATCGCAACCAACTGATGACAACAAAGGCAGCAACGATGATAAAAATAATCAATCATCAGAGCCAGAGCCACAAAACGCAGCTCCTGCTGATTCAGAAGAAACGAGTAATGAAGCAGAAATGCAGGCGACTCCAAAAGCAAGTCAGCCTAAGCAGGCTGAAGTCGATAACCAAACTAATGAACCTATAGAACAACAAGCTCAGTCAGCAGCGCCGCAAAACAATGATACTCAAGCACAACAGCCGGCTGAGCAAGTAGCAGCTAGCGTGCAACCAACCGATGAGCCTTTGCCACCAGAAATGGAACGTGCTTTGCGCGCAATCGCAGATGATCCACAGGTGCTACTGCGTAATAAAATGCAACTTGAATATCAGAAACGTCGCCAACAAGGTATTAATTCTAAGGAAAACGAACAGTGGTAATACGTTATATTTTTACTCTCGCGATTATCGCACTAACAGCCGCTTTTCCTGCTAGCGCTTTGACGGTATTGCAAGCTTCTGTTGATCGTAACCCAATCATGGAAGGCGAAACATTCTTGCTTACCGTGACCGCTGACGATGATATTAAAAGCGGCAAACTCGATACTTCTGCACTGTTGAAAGACTTTATTGTAGGTCGTACAAGTATTAGCCGTAGTAAGAAGATTATGAACTTTGATGCCAGCAATGAAACTCGCTGGCAAGTTCTGCTTTCCCCCCGTGCAGCTGGCAATGTCGACATTCCACCATTTACTATAGATGGCGTGAGTTCCGGACCAATAACTATTTCAGTGTTAAAAACAGGCTCTCAGCCGCAGCAAATGCAAAACATCTTTATGCGCGCCAATCTATCAAATGAAGAAGCTTACGTCGGGCAAATGCTGACCTATAAAGTTAAGCTGTATTTGGCCTTAGAGCTACAAAGAGGTGTGCTTAACGCACCTGATTTAGATGGTGCGCAAATAAAACAACTTGGCGAAGACAAAGACAGTACAGAAATTGTTAATGGTCGTCGTTATCGGGTGATAGAGCGTAACTACGCCATAATTGCTGATCAACCTGGAGAATTGACCATTACTGGCGCTAGTTTTGCTGGTGACGTGTTAATCGAGTCTCGACGCAATGGCGCAATGTTCTCTTTTAATGAAAGCAGACCAACCCAAACTCAAGCACCAAAAATGACAGTACTCATTAACCCTATTCCGGCAGATTACCACGGAGAGTGGCTAGTATCCGACCTGGTCGTTCTCAAAGAAGACTGGCCTACCACAGCAGTTGAATACAAGGTTGGCGACCCTATTACCCGCACCGTGACACTACTTGCATCAAACACCGATGAAACGAGTTTGCCCGAGCTTACAATCACAGCGCCAGCATCGCTTAAAACCTATCCAGAAAAAGCGCAGCGAAATACATTTTTACGCGATAACCAGATGGTTTCGCAACTAATGCAAACGACGGCAATTGTCGCAACCCATGCCGGCACTTTCACACTTCCTGAAATTAAAGTGCCTTGGTGGAATCCACATCTAAATAAACAACAATACGCGACACTACCTGCTCGCACTATTGTTGTAAAAGGAGGCGTAGCTCTTTCACCAGTGCAAGACACTTATGTCGCAGCGCAAACAACCGCTGAGCAGAATCCATTTTGGCAGTGGTTATCTTTAGTTCTGGGCTTATTATGGCTAGGAACGCTGATACTGTGGTTAAAAGCACGTAAACAGCTACAAGTGCAAAGCAATACAGAACAAGTATCAACAGCTACTACGCCATCAAGCCTTAAGGCACTAAAAGCGGCTTGTGATGCCCAACAGGCAACTGCAGTATTAAATAGTTTAACGCGATATTACAGCGAGCTATATGCTCAGCCGATGTCGTTAACTCACATTGCTGCAACCGATGAGTCTCTAGCCTCAACAATTAGCCAGTTGCAACGAACAGCCTATAGCGCAGATAAGTTGCCAAGCAATATCGACTATGCCAAGCTTTTTGGTATTGTAAAAGCGACCAAATTACTGTCAGCAAAAAGCAACAGTTCAGCATTGACCAAACTCAATCCCAATTAATTTACTCATCAAGAGTCGATGGATAAGCGAGTTCACTAAAAGAATTAGCTTAACCATCGTTCAGCTCTAGGTATCACTTTCATCAACTTTTATATGCGAAATCAAGCTCATAAATATACTACTCACCTAAACTAAGACTCATTGCTTTTTATCTAAAAATACATCACAAAATAGTCAGTTAAATTTAACAATTGGTATTGTGCCCACATCAAAGGTAAGCTGTGTTCATCGTTTAGGTCAGAAAAATAAAAAATGTTTGATAGTTGGCGAAATAAAAAATCAAAGTCCACGGTCTCTTCAGACATGGTTAGCAAACAACGACGATACGATAGCCTTGTCAGGGCACTTCATGCAGATATATATCGCTTTGCCTATTGGCTTTGCGGCGATAAACATATTGCAGAAGATATCACTCAGGAAACATTTCTTCGTGCATGGCGTTCGCTTGATTCGTTAAAAGATGAAAAAGCCGCTAAGTCTTGGTTGATCACTATTTTACGCCGAGAAAATGCACGACGCTTCGAACGTAAACAACTCAATTATTCTGATGTCGAACAAGAGTTCATTGAAGACACGTTTTCAGGAAGCACTGAAGAACATGCTGAGCAGCATTTGCTACAAAGACAAATTTCAAAGCTAGAACTTGAATACCGTGAACCATTATTACTGCAAGTTATCGGTGGGTTTAGCGGTGATGAAATCGCTAAAATCCTCGACTTGAACCGTAATACCGTTATGACACGTTTATTTAGAGCGAGAAACCAACTTAAAGATGTACTCGAACAACCTACGCACAGGGGTCAATCCAATGGATGAGCTTAAGTTTCGCCGCCAGGCCTACAGTGAACCTAATAACCAAGATCCTGACTTTCTTAATGCAACAATGGAGTCGGCGGAAAGAGAAGCTTTCCTTAATGATCTAAAAGGCTTAGATAATAAAATCGAACGGGCATTAAAAGTTGATGTACCGGACGATCTTGCTGCTAAATTACTACTAAGGCAACAACTACAGCAACACCATTCCCAGCGTCGTAAAACTGGATTTGCTTTTGCTTTGGTTGCATCTGTCGCGTTTTTAGCGGGAATGACATTTACTTTACTAAGAATGGCGCCCGTCGATTTAAGTCAGCATGCGCTGGCCCATGTTTACCATGAAGACAAAGCACTACATGCCGATCAGAATGTACAATATCAGGATGTAAACTTTCAACTGGCCTCACTCACTGGTGGTCAAAATATGAAGTTTACTCAACAACCTGGCAAAGTGTTTTACAGTACCTATTGTGATTTTCAAGGCGTACAAAGCCTCCATTTAGTAATGCAAGGTGAACAAGGTAAAGTGACTTTGTTTATTGTTCCTCTTGAAGACAGACTCGTTCTTGAAGAAGCATTTGCAGATAGTAAGTACAAAGGCATGGGCTTTGAAACAGATAATGCCTATATGTTACTCGTAGGTGAGCAAAGCCAAGATCTCAACTTCGTTAAAAATGAAATAAAGCAAACATTCATCTAATTCGTTTACAACCAATAATACTAATCCGGCATTATTGGTTGTAATCCATCACATTTCCCCCCTTTATTGGGCTCAAGCTCATAGTTCTGTTAACATAGCGCTCCCACACATAGAAAATACAAGAAGCGTGAATCACACATGACAATTGAATTACCCATTTTAATTACTTTTATAGGCTATCTATCTTTAATGATGGGTATTGGCTTATGGGCTTATAAAGCCACCGACTCAGTCGACGACTACATTCTTGGTGGCCGCGGTATGGGTCCTGGTGTAACAGCATTAAGTGTTGGTGCATCTGATATGTCTGGCTGGTTACTTCTAGGTTTACCTGGTGCAGTCTATCTAGGTGGATTAGGTGAAGCTTGGATTGGATTTGGCCTCGTTTTTGGTGCTTGGTTAAACTGGCTGTTCGTTGCTAAGCGTTTAAGAATATATACCGAGTTTACCGATAACGCACTTACCCTCCCCGACTTTTTTGAAAAACGTTTTGAAGATAATAAAGGCATATTAAAGTTAGTTTCTGCGGTAACGATTTTAATATTCTTCACCTTTTATGCATCATCGGGCATGGTTGGCGGCGCAATACTGTTTGAAAAAGTATTTGGCTTAGACTACACCTTAGCGCTAATCATTGGATCTACTATTATTGTGGCCTATACCTTTGTGGGCGGTTTCTTTGCTGTTAGCTGGACTGACTTTTTTCAAGGCTGCTTAATGCTGGTTGCATTGCTAATTGTACCTGTAGCAATTATGAGCCAACCAGAAACACAAGCTGGCTTGGAAAACATCGATCCAAATATGTTGGCTTTTTTCAACAAAGACACCACAGTGCTGGGCATCATATCGCTACTTGCTTGGGGACTAGGTTACTTTGGTCAACCACATATTCTGTCTCGCTTTATGGCGATTGGCTCGCCAAATGATATCAAAGTATCACGCCGTATCGCGATGAGCTGGATGCTACTTGCCCTTATTGGTGCTCTTGCAACGGGTATTGCCGGTAGCCTTTACTTTGCCGCTGAGCCGCTAACTAACCCTGAAACGGTATTCATTCATTTGGCTCATGCTGCGTTTAATCCATGGATTGGTGGCTTACTCATCGCTGCAATTTTATCAGCCATTATGAGTACAATTGATTCCCAACTTTTGGTTTGTTCAAGTGTCATCACTGAAGATTTCTATAAGAAGTGGTTGCGCCCGCAAGCGCAAAGTAAAGAGCTAATGCTAGTAGGACGTATTGGTGTATTGGCCATTGCTATCATTGCAGGGGTTGTTGCACTAAATCCTGAAAGTAGCGTACTTGGCTTAGTCAGTTATGCTTGGGCTGGTTTTGGCGCAGCATTTGGCCCAGTGGTATTGCTTTCATTATTTTGGCGCGACTATAGCCGCAATGGTGCAGTAGCAACAATTGTAGTTGGTGCATTAACTGTCATCATCTGGAAAGAGCAAACAGGCAATATTTTTGATATCTATGAGATATTACCAGGCTTTATTTTGGCGACGATTTCCGGTGTTATTGTGAGTAAAATCCAAGGCCCGGCGGAGAGTATTAAGCAGCAGTTTGATAGCTTTGAAGCAAAATTATAAGCCCTAATAATTACAATATAGATAAAAAGCGTACACTTGTACGCTTTTTTATTTTTCAACATAACCTCTTTATATTTCTGCCAGTTACAAGCCGTTAACGAATAATCAAACCCCTAGCATGCCGCAAGTGCGTGCTGCCTATACCTTCTTTTGACTATTTCAATTGCTAGCTGGATTTACCGACATAAAATAACTTCGTAATTAACTAATAATTAACAAAAAGACGTTGCTGGTCGGAGTTGTTAGCTTGCCAACATCTACCTACTATGCACTGGTCTAATAAGTGGATCTTGCCGCTAATCATGAAATTAGCCCTTAATTAAGCAAGACCAGAAAAATATAATAGAGATGATAATAATGAAGAATTTCAACAAGACTCTTATTGCAGTATCAGTCGCTCTAGCAAGCACACAAACAATGGCTGCTGGTTTCCAGCTAAACAGCCAATCAGCAACAGGTATCGGCCGTGCTTTCGCCGGTGACGCCGTGATTGCTGATAACGCATCAGTACTTTCACGTAACCCAGCAGCTATGGCATTGTTTGATGAGAAACAACTGTCTATGGGCTTAACTTATGCTGACGTGCAAGTTGAAGTACAAGATGTGTTTGTAAACTCAAACTTAGGTGAAATTCACTACGGTAGTGTTGATGACGCTGCTGAAGCTAAAGTTATCCCTAACTTTTACTATGTTAGCCCAGTAAACGATAAGTTTGCCTACGGTGTAGCTATGTTCAGTAACTTTGGTACAGGTACTGATACTACTGATTTATCAAATAACATGGCAATGGGCGTTTTGCCTGCTCCTATCGATTTACTTGGTAAGACAGAAGTCACTACGATCAACTTCAACCTGAGTGCGTCTTACCGTATCAATGACAACCTAAGTGTTGGTGCTGGTCTTGATGTTATTTATGGCTCAGGTGTATTGACCCGTGGTGGTGCTATGCCATCAGCTCAAGGTCCACAACACCTTGATCTAGTTGATGTCGATGCTGACGGTATCGCATTTGGTGGTATCGTTGGTGCTGTATATGAAATCAATGCTGATCACCGTTTTGGTGTGAGCTACCGTTTCAGCCCTGAGTTTACTGCCGACGGCACTGTAATGTCTTCTTTTGTTGATTACGAAGAAATCAACATTCCAATTCCAGACATCTTTCAAGTGGCTGGCTTCCACCAGTTAACTGATACATTTGCCCTGCACTACACAGCGCAAATGACGACTTGGGGTGACTTCCATGAGATCACACTTGATCCAGGCCAGGTGCCATTAAAGAAATATGCTTGGGATGACTCATGGTTATTCAGTGTAGGTGGTACTTACACACTAAATAACAACTGGACACTACGTGCAGGCTACATGTTCGACCAAGGTGTTGTTGGGGAAGTGAGCTCTATCTCTATCCCTGATTCAGATCGTCAGTGGTACACAATGGGTGCGACTTACAATCTATCAAAGCACACTAGCCTAGATTTCGGTATCGCATTCGTTCGCGGTGAAGAAACTCAGCTAACTGAGCAAAGTGCAATTTTAGGTTTGGTTGGCCAGCAAATGCCTAGTCTTGGTGATGATTTAGGTACAGTGCACGCAACAACTACGTCAAACGCAACTTACTACTCTATCCAATACAACTATAAGTTCTAAGCTAAGCGCTTAATTGTATTAATAGATAAAACGCCGCACCTAGTGCGGCTTTTTTATTAGCAGAAATAAAGCTAAACATAAAAGTAAATTCATTGTTTTATTCACTTATTCCTTGCTAAGTTAAAGGCATCATTTTCATCCCGAGAATATAATGTCTAAGAATAATGCCCTTCCCGCCTTAATCCTTGGTAGCTTGCTTTGCTTAGGTTTAGTTATGCTAGGCAATACCGTTGGCGACAAACTGATAAAAATGAAAGCGATGGAGCGAACTGTAACCGTAAAAGGTTTAGCTGAAAAAGAAGTTAGAGCCAACGTGGCGATATGGCCAATTCGCTTTACCGAAGTTGATAATGACCTTAATAATCTATACCAAACAGTACAAGTTAAAACCAATAAGGTCGTAGATTTTTTAAAACAACAAGGTTTTAGTGATGATGAAATAACCATCGCGCTTCCAGCAATCGATGATAGGCAAGCTCAAGGTTATGTCGATCCAAACGTTAAATACCGTTACGCAGCTAAAATATCTATCTCCTTGTATACCAATAAAGTTGATTTATTACTGAGCACCCGCACCAATATGCTTAGCCTTGCTAAAGATGGCATTGCGATTTCAGATCAGGATTACAATAGTAAAGCGCAGTTTCTATTTACAGAGCTAAATAGTGTCAAACCTGACATGATCCAGTCTGCAACTCAAAACGCCCGTCAAGTAGCTGAAAAGTTTGCCAAAGACTCAGACTCAAAGCTTGGCAAAATCAAAAAAGCAGCCCAAGGGCAATTTAGTATTAACGACCGTGATAGTAATACGCCTTATATAAAGAAAGTCCGTATCGTCTCTACTTTAACTTATTACCTCAACGATTAACTAACTTGGCTCCCTTCAAAGCATAGCGTTAAACTAACGCTATGCTTTGCTCATAAAACTCACTTATCACTATCACCTTTTTAATTAACTCAACCGCTGCTATTACTGTTCGCCCTGACCGCTTATTTTCTTAATTGGCCCAAACCCGATAGCGTTCTCTTCTAGCGGCTATCTTAGAGTGCAAGCGATCCAATCATTCATCGTATTTTTCTAATAAATAATTATTGCATGAAAAAACCACATCCATTAGAATTATTGCATAGACTAAATTTGTGCTCTTGGATATGTATCAATATGGCTATTAATATGACAAATACATTATTGCGTTATCTTGCTTTAACAGCACTGGTCTTTTTTAGTATTACAGCCAATGCCAGTAAGCCTTTCGACACTATTTCGGTGCAAGTACAGTTATATCCAAATACCGTTTCAATTGACGCATTCATTGAACCAACCAAAGCCGCCACAGTTTCAGCACAAACATCAGGGCGGATCATCAAATTAAACTACGACGTTAATGATGTTGTTCAGCAAGGGGCATCATTGCTCGAGATCACTAGCATAGAACAAGGTGCACAGCTTGCAGCAAGCAAAGCTGACTACGCTAAGGCCGAGGCAATTAATACCGAGGCGCAACGGCAATTACAGCGTTATCAAACATTATTCCCTAAAGGGGCAATATCTAAGGGGGAAATGGATCAAGCCGAAGCTAATGCCAGCTCTGCGGCGCAAGAGTTAACTGCCGCAAATGCCCGCATAGCTCAAGCTTTAGAATCATTAAACTATACGGTTGTAAGCGCACCTTTTTCAGGGATAGTTACGCAGCGCCATGTAGAAGAGGGGGAAGCCGTAACAAACGGCCAAGCACTATATTCAGGATACGCAGTAAAGCCTATGCGTGCGATTGCACAAATCCCTCAGCGGTATATGGCATCCATAGAACGACAACCAAAGTTAAGCTTGACCCTTGCAAACGGTGAGGTGATTGAAAGTGAAGCCTTAACTGTTTTCAGTTTTGCCGACCCGCAAAGCCACAGTGTAAAAATCAGAATAACCTTACCTGAAAACATCGACGGGGTCGTTCCTGGAAGCTTTATTAAAGCTCATTTTGTTAGTGGCCACCGTCGCAGTATTTTTATTCCCCAAAGTGCTCTAGTAAGCATTAATGAGCTAAGCGGAGTTTACTTACAACAGGGGAATACTTGGGTACTTAACCAAATAAGAACAGGATTAAAAAACGGAAAAAATATCGAGGTTCTATCAGGATTAGCAGACGGTGAACGAATAGCAAAAGACGGCTACCAAGCAATGATGACTCTTAGTCAAAATCAACCTTAATGCCTCATATATTGCTGGCACTTTCGCACGCATAGTTTAGGGATGTAATCTAATGCAAAACCAATCGAATTTAGGCTTCTCAGGTCGAATCGCTGCTGCTTTTCAATCCAGCGCTATAACACCACTTCTAGCGTTACTTGGCTTGCTGCTGGGCTTATTTGCAATAATGGTAACTCCAAAAGAAGAAGAACCTCAAATTGATGTCACTTTTGCGGATGTGTTCATTGCTTTTCCGGGAGCAACTCCTCGGGAAGTTGAAAGTTTAGTCACTTTGCCAACCGAGCAACTACTCTCAGAACTAAAAGGGATAGACACTCTTTATTCTTTTTCTCAGCCCGATGGCGCCCTATTTATCGTGGCATTTGACGTAGGGATTAAACGCAACGATGCCATTATAAACATTTACAACCAGTTGCATTCAAACCTTGATAAATTACCACTTAATGCTGGTGTTCAAGCTCCACAGATTAAACCACGGGGTATCGATGACGTTCCCATTGCTAGTCTTACCCTTTGGTCCAAAAATCCACAAGTCTCAGCAGAGCAGCTAACTCATATCGCTAATGGATTGGAAACGGAGTTAAAACGTATTCCTGGCACAAGGGAAATAGACTCTGTCGGCGATCAACAACTCACGCTTAACGTCAGAATCGATCCACTAAAAATGAATTACTATGGCGTTTCTTTAGAAGATATAAACCAAAGCCTTAATAGTAACAACTATATTTCAATGCCAGTGTCGCTTATCCAAGCTAATCAGGAAATAAAAGTACAAACCGGACAGTTTTTACAAAGTGTAGAAGACGTAAAACAACTTGTTATTCGAGTGAGACTAGATAGCGAAGGGCAAGCATCGCCAATTTATCTTGCCGATGTCGCCAAGATCACCCTCAAGTCACAACTGCCAGTAAAAAGTGCGTGGCATGGTGATAAACAAAATGTATATCCTGCTGTAACCATCGCCATAGGTAAACAGCCTGGTATAAATGCCGTTGACGTCGCGGAGGCAATTTTAGCGCGGGTGGCTAAGCTTGAAAATGTATTGATCTCTGCAAATGTTGAAGTGAGCATCTCACGAAATTATGGAGAAACAGCAGGCGATAAAGCCAATACGCTGATCTTAAAACTCGGATTCGCAACCTTAGCGGTGGTTATTTTGGTGCTTTTCACCATGGGAATTAGAGAAGCGATGGTTGTTGGCGCAGCCATAATAATTACCCTTGCATTAACCCTATTTGCCTCATGGGCCTGGGGCTTTACGCTAAATCGGATCTCACTATTTGCTCTAATTTTTTCCATTGGAATCTTAGTTGATGACGCCATTGTCGTCGTTGAAAATATTCACCGACATATGGCTATGGGCAAACGCTCATTCTCAGAGTTAATTCCAGTCGCAGTTGATGAAGTTGGCGGTCCAACAATTCTGGCCACTTTCACAGTTATTGCAGCGTTGCTACCGATGGCATTTGTATCAGGGTTAATGGGTCCTTACATGAGCCCGATCCCTATAAATGCCAGTATGGGGATGCTTATATCTCTCGCTGTCGCATTTATGATCACCCCTTGGTTAAGCAAAAAACTGCTTAAACACAAGAATTCAACAGCTAAGAATACGGCTGATACAATAACTAACGGCACAATGTCTGCAGTCTTTAATCGCCTAATTGGGCCATTTGTTATTGGCAGCAATGCCCGAAAAGCACGTTTTGGCCTTTCAATAGCGATCATATTCCTTATCGCTGCTGCAATCGCGTTACCTGCAACCAAACTAGTTGTGCTAAAAATGCTGCCATTTGACAATAAGTCTGAATTTCAAGTCATGGTCGACATGCCCGAAGGCACACCCGTAGAACAAACTCAGAAAGTACTCAAGGAGCTAGGCCACTATCTGAAACAAGTTGAAGAGGTTAACAGTTACCAGCTTTATGCAGGGACCAGTGCACCGATGAACTTTAATGGCTTAGTACGTCATTATTTTTTACGCCAAACTCAAGAGTTAGGTGACATCCAAGTCAACTTAGTCGACAAACAGCATAGAGCGCGCGATAGCCACAGCATTGCTCTTTCGGTTCGACAACCATTGCAAGCAATTGGTGATAAATATGGTGCCAATATAAAAATTGTTGAAGTACCGCCAGGACCACCAGTTTGGTCGCCTATTGTGGCAGAAGTTTATGGTCCCAGTCAGGCTATTCGAGAGCAAGCAGCAAATCAATTACTCAGTGTCTTCAAAAAAACTCAAGATGTTGTCGATATTGACATCGACCTGCCTTATTCTGCTGCTAAATGGCAGGTCATTATAGATCGTAGTAAAGCCAGTCTATTAGGTGTGCCCTATCAGCAAATCGTCGACTTGGTCGCTACAGCTTTAGGTGGTAAAGATATGACTTACCTTTATAAACCTAACCAAAAACAGCCTGTACCTATTAATATTCAGTTGGAAGACGGCGATAAAGTCGATTTACAGCAACTGCTTAATCTGCATCTAACCGGACAAAGGGGTAACACCATTCCATTATCTGAACTGGTTAGAATAAAAAAAGGCACAATAGATAGCCCGATTATTCATAAAAATATGATCCCAATGATCATGGTAGTCGCTGATATGGCGGGTCCGCTCGACAGTCCGCTTTACGGTATGTTCGACATGGTGAATCAAATTAATAGTAAGCCCGAACTCGATTTCAAACAGCACTTTATAAAGCAACCTAATGGTTTAGATAACCTCGCTATATTATGGGACGGCGAATGGAAAATTACCTATGAAACCTTTAGAGATATGGGCATTGCATATGCTGTAGGTATGATTGCTATTTATTTACTAGTTGTCGCGCAATTTAAGTCTTATACCGTGCCACTTATCATTATGGCGCCTATTCCACTTACCATTATTGGCGTTATGCCCGGCCATGCCTTGCTAGGAGCGCAATTTACCGCCACCTCTATGATAGGCATGATCGCGCTCGCGGGAATTATTGTCAGAAACTCCATCCTGTTAGTTGATTTTATTCATCAAGAAACGACCAATGGAGTCTCACTCGAACAAGCGGTGATCCGCTCAAGCATAGTCAGAGCAAAACCGATAATGCTTACAGCTCTTGCAGCTATTATAGGTGCGCTATTTATTATTGATGACCCTATCTTTAACGGCTTAGCCATTAGTCTTATCTTTGGCATTTTGATTTCAACCTTACTAACCCTGATCGTCATCCCAGTACTTTATTACGCTGTAATGAAAAAACGTTATAGTCATAGCAGGGAATATTAAAGCCCCTTTGCTGGGCAAAATATCAATAAAGAGCCAGTCAAACGCCCTATAAATTAAACTATCGGTATAAGGAGATTGTATGTCTATTGAAAGAGCAATTATGGCATTTGCAGGATTTATGGTTTTGTTGTCAGTTATGCTAACTATATGGATTAACGATAATTTTATCTGGCTCACAGTTTTTGTTGGAGCAAATTTATTACAAAGCGCCTATACTGGATTTTGTCCGGCAGCCATAATTTTGAAGAAAATAGGCTTTGAAACTGAAGCCCAATTAGCGACTGCCACTAAAAATTAAACCATAATATATAGGTACATTGATGAGTAACGCTTTAAATACGCTGCTGAAACTGCCAGTAAAAATAACATGGTTGTTAGGATTAAGTGTGCTGCTTATGCTGGTTAGCACATTTTCAATGGCTGCCGATCAAGATGCTAAAGTTACCTGGCAAAAAATTGAAGCTGGGGCTCTAGTAATTGATGTGCGTACCCCTGGAGAATTTGCTCAAGGCCATTTACCTAACGCAATCAATATTCCCTATCAGCAGATCACAAGTGAGTTGACCACCAAGGAAATTGCAAAAGACCGCTCTATCATCGTGTACTGTCGCAGTGGTAATCGCAGTGGGATCGCCAATAAAATGCTAGTCACTGACGGCTACAGCAATGTCTACAATGGTGGGGCTTATCAAACGTTAATGAATGCAAAGCCCAAATAATTCAACTTCGGCTGCTCGTAGCAAATACCGAAATAGATTTAAGGCAATTAAAAGCGTGCGATTCCCTTTTAATTGCCTGTTTATATAAGATTGGCGCTATCTTCGGCACTTTTATCAAGGTATTTATCTAAAAACTTGGCCCAACCTTTTCATGTATCTCATTGAGATATATTAATTCCAACTGTAATAAACCTACCTTGTTGTAACGTTAAATTTATCCCCCTAAGTTCGAGCATAAAACAAACTTAAATATTGATATTTGGACTTAATTTAGCAGTTAAAACTAATGCGTTAGTCACCTATTGGTATAAGTTATAACCAAAATGTGTGGTGATAATTTAACCCATAATTTCAAAAGCTTAAATTTAGCTAACACTAATCTAGTTGATTCTGCTTATTTTATACAAAAATTCGCAGCACCTCACCCTGAGAATAAAAACAATACAAATTCGAATTAAAAACCATTAAAGCTCAAAAGTGGTGAATACCTATTCAGTGTAAACAATTAATTCCAACTAGGCACTTTTATCACCAACCGATTAACAACTTGTTTACAAAGTTTTCACGTACAGATACATTTATTGTCGCTGAAGCATATATTTGAATTATGTTCTGCAAAAATTATAAAAAACAAATAAATATCCTGAATAACATGGAAGACAGTAATGACTACAAGAAATGTAACTCAAGCAGCGTTATCGCTTTCTGTGCTTGCACTTGCGGTTTCTGCAAGTGTAAGTGCAGCTCCTTCATTTGACCCTAACCTTGGCGTGAATAGCGCGCAAATAAGCAATGATAATCCTTTGCCAAAGCGCTATATCGTTAAGTTTAAAAACGCCAATGCAGCTGCTGGCTTCGTACAATCCACTGATAGCATGCAAGATGCTCAATACGAGCCTAGAACAAATGAAGTTTTTTCTCACTTTCGTGCTCTAAATAGCGTTTCAGCTAAAGAGATGAAACGAATTGGTCGCACTAATAGCTACTCAGTTAAACTCGATAACAACAACATTCAAGCCTTAAGATTCCGCTCAGATGTTGATTATGTTGAAGAAGATGTGCCTCGCCGTCTATTATCTGAAACTACGCCTTGGGGGCAAACCTATGTAGGTGCAACGAGCCTGAGTGATAGCCAAGCAGGTAACCGTACCATTTGTATTATCGACTCTGGATACGATAGAGGCCACAATGACCTCAATGCCAATAATGTCACAGGTACTAATAATTCAGGGACAGCAAACTGGTTCGATCCAGGAACAGGCAATGCTCACGGTACTCACGTAGCCGGCACTATTGCTGCAATAGCTAACAACGAAGGGGTTGTTGGTGTCATGCCAAACCAAAATGCCAACATCCACGTTATTAAAGTATTTAACGCGTCGGGTTGGGGTTATTCATCATCACTGATTTCAGCCGTAGACACTTGTGTGAATAATGGAGCCAATGTTGTGACTATGAGCCTTGGCGGTTCTAGCTCAAGCAACAGCGAGCGAAATGCCTTAGCCGCTCATGAAAGTAATGGTGTTTTACTTATTGCAGCTGCAGGTAACGACGGTAACGCCACCCATAGCTACCCAGCCTCTTATGACTCTGTGATGTCAGTTGCTGCAGTCGACAGTAATAAAGATCATGCCGCATTTTCGCAATATACCGATCAAGTTGAGATCTCTGGTCCCGGTGAAGCGATTTTATCTACTGTAACCCGAGGTGAAGGCCGCCTAGCAGACATTAATATTGGTGGTCAGTCTTACTTTGATAATGGTGTTGTGCCTCATAATCGCTACGTACAATCTGGTTCTAGCCACGTAAGCTCGCCATTTATCGGCAGTGCAACAGGCGTTTTGGCAGAATGT
Source organism: Shewanella sp. 10N.261.52.F9 (assembly GCF_041471165.1). Lineage (NCBI taxonomy): Bacteria > Pseudomonadati > Pseudomonadota > Gammaproteobacteria > Alteromonadales > Shewanellaceae > Shewanella > Shewanella sp. 10N.261.52.F9. The sequence continues at coordinate 185,560 of NZ_JBFRNX010000014.1, read as the reverse complement.
ACAATTAATGGCAGTACATTTAATTGTGGCAACATGAGTAACAAAGTTTGTTTAGTCGAACGCGTTGGTAACCAAGGTACTAGCTACCCTGAAATCAATGCAGTAAAAGCTTGTGCGACAGCCGGAGCAACCGCAGCTATTGTTTACAGTAATAGCACCCTACCCGGTTTACAAAACCCATTCCTTGTAGATAGCAATAACGAAGCCCCATTAGTGTCAGTTTCAGTTGACCGTGCTACGGGTTTAGCACTTAAAAACCAACTAGGTAGCAGTGTTACGGTTTCTAATACTGATAATGAAGACTATGAGTATTACAACGGTACATCAATGGCAACCCCTCATGTATCGGGCGTAGCAACATTAGTTTGGAGTCATCACACTCAATGTAGTGCAGAACAGGTTCGTAATGCACTAAAAGCAACTGCAGAAGATTTAGAAACTGCAGGCCGTGATAATAAAACGGGTTTTGGTTTAGTAGACGCAAATGCAGCTAAAGCCTATTTAGACCAATCTTGTGATGGTCCAACAGACCCAGGAACAGGGCCTGGTGACAACGTATTAGTCAATGGTGTCACTAAGGCAAACCTTGCAGGCGCTAAAGGTGATGAGCTGTATTACTCAATAGATGTACCAGCTGGTGCAACTGATCTGAGCTTTAATATGAGCGGCGGAACAGGCGATGCAGATCTATACGTTCAGTATGGCGCATCTCCGACAAGTAATAGCTATGATTGTCGTCCATGGAAAAATGGTAACAATGAATCATGCCCTATCACTAATGCGCAATCTGGTACCTATTATGTGATGGTACAAGGTTACAGTGCATTTAACTCAGTGAATTTAGTTGCTAGCTTTAATGAGTCAACTGGTGGTGGTAATACCGGTGGCCCAGCAACATACACCAACACTAACAGCTACAATATTCCAGATAACAGTAGCGTTGGCGTTGAAAGTGTCATTGCAGCAACGCGTACAGGTGATTCTGGGAACGTTACAGTCAAGGTTAACATCAGCCACACTTATATTGGCGATCTACAGGTTGAGCTTCATAGCCCAACAGGCCAAATTGCAGTTTTACATGACAATTCAGGTGGCAGCAGTAATGACATTATCAAAACATATACTGTAGATATGTCAGGTGTTGGTTCTGCTGGTGACTGGAAACTAAAAGCTGTTGATAGTGCGCGCCGTGATACTGGCAGCATTAACTCATGGGAACTCAGCTTCCAATAAACTTGCAGTAGCAAAATGATTAAAGAGAGCTTAATAAGCTCTCTTTTTATTTAGGGGTGATGACGTCAATGACATAGGTTGAGTCATGCCAATTGCAAGCCGTATTCAATCTATAAAGATCTGCCACAAATAAGCTGATATAATTAGCTCATTCAGGTAAGTACCAACAAGATGATTGCAACCACACTATGACCCAAGCAAACAATCCACTCCACGGCATAAAGCTCGAAGATTTATTAACTGATCTTGTTGATCACTATGGTTGGGAAGAGCTAGGCAGCCGTATTGATATCCGCTGCTTTAATCATGATCCAAGTATTAAATCTAGCCTCAAGTTTTTACGTAAAACCCCATGGGCAAGAGATAAAGTGGAATACCTTTACTTGAAAATGAACAAGCTACCTTTACCTGCACCTAAAGCGTACAGTGATGAACCCGCCATAGCTAAGCCTGTGAAGCAAAGAAAACAACTGCCAGCTGCTAATATAAAGATCTGGGGCGACAGGTAATCACCGACGAAGATAGACGTGAATAGGTTGGTTTGATTGATAAACCAACCTATTGCTAATTCCCGTCATTAGCTTAAGTTAGATTAGCACTATATCGGGAACTCAAAGATTAAGCGCCAAACCTCCACTCCATCTCCTGCACGATAACTCAAGCCAAAACGTTCAATATTAATCAAGTCCCAACCTACTGGTTTAGAAAAAGCGAAAGTCATTCCAACCTCATAGCTATTGGCGACTAATACATCGTCCTCAAAAGGTGTAGTAAACTTTAAGCGGTCAAAGTACCAATAACCCGCCACAAAAAATCGCGGTTCGACCTCGACCCCTTTCACTTGAAAATAATAGTTCGTACCGATATCAACACCTGACTGCAGCGCAGAATAGGTCTCGCTACTATTGTCATTTAATGTGGTATAGCCAGCAAAGAAAACGCGATTAACCCAAATGGGCGATGTGTCGCCAAGTTCAAAATCAAGTAAGCTCGACATCCCAGCAGAATAGATCATGACGTCATTGCTATTGGTAAAGTTAGTACCAAAGCCTAGATCGGCATAGGTTTGAAACTCATGAGTGTCTGACGTTTTAACTCGGTACTCAATACCAGGAGTAATAGCGAGAGTTCCAACACTAGACGGAAAGTCACCGTCTGGTAAGTCACTCCAAGTAAAATTGAAAAAACCCATAGAAACAGGAGTATTAAGCACTAACGATTCAGTATCGCTCCGTTGTAAGTCAAAGCTTAACGGGATATTAGCGACGGTCGCATTTTGACCAGAGGTTCGATAAATTCCACTACCAAGATAATTAGCAAATGCGTAATGGCTATAATCAACTTCGGTCTCAGCCTTAACGGATAAGGTATACAGCGGCAGTAATAAAACAAGGTAACGCAAACGGGCCATAAACAAACTTTATATAAAATAAAATGTTAATTGATAGCCCGAATATAGCGATATAGAGGGGTAAAAGCCATGAGAATTGACGCTTTATCCGAGCAAGTTAATCTTCACTCGCTTTAGGATCAGTCTCAATAAAGTGATGTTCTGACATCATATGACCTAATTGAGTCGATTTGGTCTTCAGATAATCTTCATTATAACGATTCTTACCCACTTGCAGTGGAACTCGCTCTACCACTTCAAGACCAAAGCTTTGCATGGCTTTTACTTTACGTGGATTATTAGTCATTAAGCGTACTTTTGCGATTCCGATTTTTTCCATCATAGGAATAATCATATCGTATTTACGCATGTCAGCTTCAAAGCCTAAACGCTCGTTAGCTTCAACCGTATTTGCACCTTGATCTTGCAACTCATAAGCACGGATTTTATTAAGCAAGCCAATACCACGCCCTTCTTGGCGTAGATAAAGAATAAAACCTTGGCCTTCTTCCGCAACATTTTGCATTGCGGTTTGCAACTGAAAACCACAGTCACAACGCAAACTAAATAATGCATCACCGGTTAGACATTCTGAATGAATACGCCCTAAAACAGGGACGTCTGGAGAAAATGTACCAAAGGTAAGTGCTACATGCTCTTTACCCGTCTCACTATCTTCAAAACCATGCATTTCGAAAACACCCCAAGGTGTTGGTAGTTTTGAAGACGCGATGTATTTAATCGACATGAAAAAACCTTAACGACAACTCTCATTCCTTGAGACTGCAAACGTCCTGATAAAGAAAATAAATGGCTTGAGACGAAACTCTTGCTAGCTCTATGATTTAGTCAGTTTAAGGTGTCATTGATTTTCAAATTCACCTTAACTGTCTTCGAGCCAGCATAAGCTTACTATCTAGTGATAACCTTGAAGCGGCTCACTAAATGAATAACTAAAAGTACTTAAAACTCTTTTGGTGCGAAACCTGTGACTTGTTTAATACCCATTTCACGGCCTAACGCCGTCATAGGGTGAACAACCACAAGTCCTTTAACCGATTTTTTCAACTTACCCATGTCGGCTTGTTCTGCTTTGGTCAATACACGGCTAAACTTAAGGCCTGCAACAGTACCGCCTTGTTTGCTTAGTTCACGTGTTTGCTGACCTTTCACGCTACTGATCCGCTTAGTGATAGCTGCAATTTCTTGCTTAAACTGGATCACAACTGTTGGATCGCTGCGCTTTTCAGCTGCTGCTAGCTTACGACGAAATTTGTCTAACTTATCGTTGAGCGTTTGCAGCTCCTGCTTTAAATTCATTTACAAACCTTAAATTCAAATCTAAATAACACGTTTAGAAACAAAAACAGCCTCAGTGATCTGACGCCGTTTTCTATTATTGCCACATTATAACAGCAAATAAACCAGTTTTACCTAGGTTTATAGTGAAACAACATACAAGTTGCTTCGCACCATTAGCGTATTTATCGCAAATAATGGATTGTCTGGTTACTACTACCTCTAAAAACCAAGCTAGGATCGGCAAGCTCTTGCTCAAACTTACCATCGACAACCACATTAACTAAATCCACAACAGCTTGTTGTTCTGCGCTTAATTCTTCTAGACGATAGCCCGTCCAAAGCCAGATATCCTTAGCTGGACATTGCTCTATAACTTGCTTTACCAGCGCTAATATCGCTGCAACATTGGCAGGAAATAGTGGGTCACCACCAGAGAGTGATAAACCACGTCGTTTAATTCGATTATCATTCAAATCATCAATAATACGTTGTTGCATCTGCTCGTCGAACAAATGCCCTGAACAAGGGTTCCACGTCGACTGGTTATAACAACCACGGCACTGATGCTCACATCCTGACACAAATAGTGTCGCTCGCGTGCCCGGACCGTTGATCACATCGGTTTGATAATATTGATGATAATTCATAATCAATTAATTCCAGCTAGAAAACAAAAAAGGTGCTGAACACAGCACCTTAATTTTAGCTAACACACATTGAAGCATTAGCCGTTTTACCTACATTGAGTACAAGTACTATAGGTGTTTAACGCGGCGCTTAACTTCTTCTTGTTTACCGTAGTTAAACGGTCTTGCATCTGGACTACCTAAGTAACCACACACACGGCGAGTTACCGATACGCGGCTTGGCTCATGGTTGCCACACTTAGGACAAGTAAAACCTTTACTTGTACAGCTAAACTCGCCGGTATATCCGCAGTCATAACACTCGTCAATCGGTGTATTAGTACCGTAATATGGCACTTTGTGGTAGCTATAATCCCAAACGTTTTCTAATGCTTCAACGTTATTTTGCATGTTAGGGAATTCGCCGTAACAGATGAATCCACCGTTAGCTAATTCTGGATACGGCAATTCAAAGTCAATCTTGTCGTACGGATTAACCTGCTTTTCAACGTCCAAATGGAAGCTGTTAGTGTAATAACCTTTTGCTGTCACGCCATCAACCACACCAAATACTTTAGTGTCTAATGCGCAAAAACGACTACATAGGTTTTCACTTGGAGTACTGTATAGGCTAAATGCATAACCAGACTCAGCTTTCCAGCTATCGGTTGCCTGCTTCATATGCTTGATCACTGCAATCGCTTTCTCACGTAGCACTTCGCTATCGTAAATATGCTCTTCAGTACCATAAAGCGCATTAATTGTTTCGTGTAGGCCAATGTAACCTAAAGAAATTGATGCACGACCATTTTTAAAGATTTCTGATACATCGTCATCAGCCTTTAAGCGCACGCCACAAGCGCCTTCCATATAAAGGATAGGAGCAACACGTGCCTTAACGCCCTCAAGACGAGCAATACGAGTATCAAGAGCTTTACGAGCCATCTCTAAACGCGTATCTAAAATCCGGTAAAACTCAGCCTCGTCACCTTTAGCTTCAAGAGCGATACGTGGCAAGTTTAAGCTAACTACACCTAGGTTGTTACGGCCTTCGTGGACTAATTCGCCATCTTGCTCATAAGTACCTAAGAAGCTACGGCAACCCATAGGCGTCTTAAATGAACCAGTTACTTTTTCAACTTGTTCATAGTTAAGGATATCTGGGTACATACGAGTTGAAGCACACTGCAGAGCAAGTTGCTTGATATCGTAGTTACAATCGCCGGCTTTATGGTTAACACCGTCGCGAATTGCAAATACTAACTTAGGAAATACTGCTGTTTTACGGTTTTTACCGAGACCAGCAATACGCACTTTCATCATTGATTGCTGAATTAAACGAGATTCCCAAGAGATACCTAAACCAAAGCCAAAAGTAACAAATGGCGTTTGGCCATTAGCGGTATGCAATGTGTTTACTTCATACTCTAATGACTGAAATGCGTCGTGACACTCTTTTTCAGTTTGTGCTTTAGCAAATGCTTCAGCGTCGCTAATTTCCCACTTAAGCGCCACTTGATAGTGCTTATCGTAACTCTTAGTCACAAATGGTGCTAATACCTCATCGATGCGGTTAATGGTTGTACCGCCGTAGATGTGGCTAGCAACTTGCGCAATAATTTGCGCAGTTACTGCTGTCGCTGTCGAAATAGACTTAGGCGTTTCGATTTCAGCATTACCCATTTTAAAGCCATGGGTTAACATGCCGCTTAAATCAATTAGCATACAGTTAAACATAGGGAAGAATGGTGCATAATCTAAGTCATGGTAATGAATTTCACCTGACTCGTGAGCCGCAACCACATCCTTTGGCAAGATATGGCATTTGGCGTAATGCTTCGCCACGATACCTGCAAGTAGATCGCGTTGAGTCGGAATAACTTTTGAGTCTTTGTTGGCATTTTCATTTAACAATGCCGCATTACTTTGCTCAACAAGACCACGGATCTCAGTGTTTAAACGGCTGCTCACTTCGCGATGAACATCTCTATCATGACGATACTCAATGTACATACGTGCAAGTGATTTATAAGGGCCTTCCATCAGCAAATTTTCAACAGTATCTTGCAGATCATGGATCTTAACTTCGTCTAAATCAGCCACACTAGCAGTAACAATTTCAGCGACCTGTTGTGCATAGTCAGTGCACTCAATGCCTGCCGAGTTAGCAGCTGCTATCACGGCATCTTTAATCCTTGTTTCGTCAAAAGGCGTACGGTAACCATCCCGTTTAATAACCACTGGCATTGTATAAATCCTCTTTAGGTCGCTCAACTAAGTAACACTACATATAGTGCCACTTTTTCTATAAATCACAATATGTGGCGCATTAAGCTATAAATTTGCGTTAAGTACTTTGATCCAGATCATTATTTTAAAAGAGGAAGACAATAAGAAAACAGTTATGCAAATAAACCCGCTTATCTAAAATAATGGCCTTGACGAAGGCAAAGAAGCGGGCTAGAAGCAGGATAATTGAGGTATAAATTGTGGATAAAAATCAACAGAAATATCCGCCATTGCAGCTTGCTGACTGCAACCTATTGGCTAGTTTAATAAAGGTAAAGCGATTAGCACTAAGAGCTTATCTCTGTGGAGTCGTTTTGACTGATGATAAAGTGTAATTCAAGACAAAAAACGGCTCAGTTTAGTGACGACTTGCCAATGCAAGGTAACTATTAAGCTGACCATTGTCTTGTTGATGATCGCCAGTCATCGAGGTTAACTGCATTAACGACTTGATCCCTTGGTAGTGGTTTCTTTGCTCATCAGTTAATGGTCTGTCTGACTGCAGCAGCTCGGTAATCTGGCTAGAAACACGATTGGCCTTTTGCGCAACGAGTGGAGATTGTGAAATTTCCATTGTGCCCATCACCCACTTCGCATCATCTAGCATCTCTGCCAATTTTTTATCTTCTTCGTTATTAGTGAGTGCGCTACGCTGCTCATCAATAAAGTCTGATAATGACTGATTGTCGGCGGGCGGAATATCAAACCCACTGCTAGATAAACGATTCAATTGCCCTTCTGACAAAATACCATCTTGATATAAGCGTTGAATTAAAGATGGCAGTTGCGCCGAAGTGAAGTTACCACCTTTGAAGAAGTCATTAGCCATAGCTTCTATTTTTTGGGCGCGTTCAGCGCGGCCGGACAAAACTAAGGTATTATCCTTTGTCGTCAGCTCGCTTGCTGCCGACTCCGCTGATTTAGCGCCTGAACTCCCCACCCTAGCAGTATTACCGACATTTGACTGACCACTATTAACACCGTAAGCGTCAGATACTGCATTATTGTTGATTGCGTGATTAATACTGCTCAGTGGATTCATCGTCAAAATGTCGGCGTAATAAAGAGATACTGCCAATAAAGCATTTAACGTGCCGACTTATCGATTTGCAAAACAAGTGATTACTTTTGCGTCAATTCTTGTGTCAAACTTAGACATAGACCTCTAAGCTGCTCAACCTCTTGTGCTGTCATATCGACTTTATCTAGCAAGGTTTGTTTTAGGGCTTGTGCTTCTACTTTCAAATCAACCCCTGCAAGAGTTAAAGCAATCACTTTCTTCCGCTCATCGGTCTCATCAGCGAGGCGCTGCAAAAAACCCTTACTTTCTAATCGTTTAACAATCGGCGTTAAGGTTCCCATATCAAGGCGAGTTGATTGCGACACTTGGGTTAGGTTCACTCTGTCACTTAGCCAAAGCGCTTGCATCACTAAATATTGTGGGTAAGTAAGTTCATATCTTTCAAGTAATGGACGATAGGCTCGCATTAGTGCATTGGTCGCAGTGTAAAGTGCAAAGCAAACATTGTCAGAAAGGCTAGCATTAGAAGATCGTGTTACGTCGTTTTCGGTCACTACAAGTAAACTTTAGTTAGGCGAGATAACGCTAATATTAACCCACATAAATCACTAACACTAGCCAGCATTAGTTATATTTGCGAGCAAGTAGTTTGCGCGCAAACTATTTGCAATTTCAAATGTGTTTATCTATGATGCATACAATTACTTTGCGCACAAACAAATTAAGGGAAGATATGAAAAGCCAAGTCATTCAACTAAAGTCTCGTCCAGAAGGCATGCCAGTAGCAGATAACTTTAACCAAGCAGAGCTTACGCTAGAAGCTATTAAGCCGGGTGAGTTTTTGGTGAAAAACTTATGGATGTCTGTTGATCCTTATATGCGTGGCCGCATGATCGATAGAAAAAGTTATATTGCTCCCTTTGAAATTGGTAAAGCTTTAGATGGCGGTGCTATTGGAGAAGTGATTGAGTCACTCAACCCTGAATTTCCTATCGGTAGCAAAGTTACCAGCATGCTTGGTTGGCGCAGTCATTATGTCACTGACGGTAGCGAAATAACACGTCTACCAGAGACCCCACTGTGTGAATCACACTTTTTAGGCGTATTAGGTATGCCGGGAATGACCGCATGGACAGGGCTTAACCGTATTGCCGAGTTAAAAGCTGGCGAAACTCTTTTTGTATCAGCCGCTTCAGGAGCCGTAGGCAGTGTTGCCGTACAAATTGGTAAACTTATGGGCGCACGTGTAGTCGCCTCTGTAGGGAGCAATGACAAAGCGGATTATCTGCGGAAGTTAGGCGTAGATGAAGTTATAAATTACAAAACCTGTAGCGATTTAAATGCTGTACTCGCCCAAGCAGCACCTGAAGGTATTGATGTTTACTTTGAAAATGTCGGTGGCGACCACCTTAGTGCAGCATTAAACAATATGAAAGATCATGGCCGAATTGCAGTATGCGGCATGATTGCCCAGTATAATGACACGGCGCCAACACCGGGGCCAAGTAATCTTGCACAGATCATTATCAAGAAACTGAAAATTGAAGGTTTTATTGTATTTGAGCACTGGGAGCATTATGGCGAGTTTGCAGCGCAAATGGGTCAATGGTTAGCAGCCGGTAAAGTCCATGCTGAGCAAACCATCTATGAAGGCTTAAGCCAAGCACCAGATGCCTTTATCGGCCTATTTGAAGGCAAGAACCGTGGCAAGATGGTGGTTAAACTAGGCTAATCAAATATTAGCGGTGGAAATTTAAAGAACAAAAAGGCGCTATTTGCGCCTTTTTAATTTTACAAAATCACCTTTCAATAGAATACTGTTCGATTCTACGATTTCGCAATGTCAGTAGAATGCTGTGCAAGCGCCGCTTCAATCAAATGCGCCACTTTTTCAACTGCTGCTTCACCTGCTGCAATTGCCTCTTCAGCACGATGAAACTCCATAGTACCAATATCGCCTAAATCCGGAACGATACAGATATCAGGCGGATCGCCCATTAAACGCGCGCGTTTATGGCGCTGCTCAAGTATATCCATCGATTGTGACATTACCGCTAACATACCCGGATTAGGATTTTGTTGGCTATTAGCCTTACCACCAAGAGAGAACTTTTCAGTTAAACCACTAATGTAATCTCGACCTCTAGCTAACAGATCAGTAAAACCTTTGTCTTGATGCTTTTCGGCTTCTTTTACTTCTTCAACCGTTGGTTTATCGCTTTTCATATTCACAGGCAATACTTGCATGCGCCCGCGCTTTAAACCATGCAAGTCGACTGCAATCACCAAATCAACGTCCATTGCGCGGCTTACAGAAACTGGTACAGGGTTAACCACTGCACCGTCAACCAACCATCGACTGCCCACTTTTACCGGTGGCAAAATGCCGGGCATAGAGCAAGATGCTCTAACGGCGTGGCGCAGGTCACCTTCAGTAAACCAAATCTCCTGGCCTGAATACAGATCCGTTGCTACTGCGGCAAACGGCCTTTTTAGGTCAGTAATTTGCAAATCACCAATCCGTTTTTGCAGTACATCAAATACACGCTCACCGCCAATTAAACCACCGCGTCCCCAGCTTAAATCCATTAAACCTAATACGTCCCAACTACTAAAACTGCGAACCCAATCTTCAAGCTCTTCAAGATGATCATTAGCATAAGCAGCGCCGACTAATGCCCCAATCGAACAACCAGCGATTTTATCTGGATAAACGCCCATCTTTGCTAGGCCGTTAAGCACACCAATATGTGCCCAACCTTTAGCCGCGCCGCTGCCTAACGCTAACCCAATTCGTACAGCTTGTTTATTTGTCGACACTCTTTAATGACTCCACAACTCAATTTAACCAGCAGGTATAGGGTTTAATCATCTGTAACTTACAAAAGAAAATTGCTTAATTTCAGCTACAAGGCAATCAGGCTTAAACCTTTTAAAGCAAACTTACCTGCAAAGACGCGCATTTTAGCAGATATATCACCAAGTGAAGAACAAAGTTGATGGGTATTCGTAGCGCAATCACAAATCTGTAGGTTATAATACGCGGTCGTATCATTTATGGAGTACACCTTTGCAATTTACCGATTTCGCACTGGATCAACGTCTGTTACAAAGTCTAAAGCACATGGGCATTGACACCCCAACAGAGATCCAAGAGCAAGCCATTCCTGTTGCCTTAGCGGGCAAAGACTTAATGGCGTCTTCTAAAACTGGCTCAGGTAAAACATTAGCCTTTTTATTGCCGGCTATGCAAAGACTGATTTCGTGTAAAGCATTGAGTAAGCGCGACCCACGCGTGGTAATTTTATTGCCAACCCGTGAACTTGCGACTCAAGTGTACAGCCAACTACGTTTATTAGTTGCTAACACTCAGTTTAAAGCTACTAAGATTTTAGGTGGTGAAAACTTTAACGATCAAGCAAAAGCGTTAGCGCGTGATCCACATTTTGTAGTGGCAACCCCAGGCCGTTTAGCCGACCACCTAAAGCAGCATCACCTGCACCTTAATGGTCTAGAGCTACTGATTCTAGATGAAGCTGACCGTATGCTTGATTTAGGTTTTGCTGAGCAACTAAAACAGATTAACGCTGCCGCTGACCATAAACGCCGTCAAACCTTAATGTTCTCAGCAACCTTAGATCACGGTGATGTTAACGACATCGCTAACGAGCTATTAAAGCACCCTGAACATGTAGCAATTGGTGCAGGTAACTTAGAGCATAAAGACATTACTCAGCGTATTTTCTTGTGTGATCACTTAGATCATAAAGAGGCGCTATTAACGCGTATTCTAAAAGAAGAGCAGCAAAAGCAAATCATTATCTTCACTGCAACTCGCCAAGATACTGACCGTTTAGCAAAGAAATTAGCAGATGATGGTTTTAAAACCGCATCACTAAGCGGTGAGCTTAAGCAAAATGCGCGTAACCAAATTATGGATGAATTTAGCCGCGGTCTGCAGCAAATTCTAGTGACAACTGATGTTGCTTCACGTGGTTTAGATTTGCTCAACGTCTCTTTGGTCATTAACTTTGATATGCCAAAGTTTGCTGAAGAATATGTACACCGTATTGGCCGTACAGGCCGTGCAGGTGCTAAAGGCGATGCAATCTCACTGGTTGGTCCTAAAGATTGGGTCAACTTTACTCAAGTGCAAACTTTCTTGAATAAAACCTTTAGCTTTAGCGAGCTTGAAGGCCTTAAAGCTAAGTTCTGCGGCCTTAAAGCCAAAACGCCAGCTAAGAGTAAAGCCAAACCTGCAGCCGTTGCTAAAAAGAAAGCCGCAACAGCTAAGAAGAGAACCGCTGCAAAAGCTGCTGCAAACCGTGATAGACGTTTTGCAACTGGTGTTGATGTTGGCGATGCGCCAATGCTTAGAAAACCAAAATCTAAGCTACAAGACACACCAGAAGATTAAGCGACAAGCTTTTATCTGATACACGCTTAATTTTAAAAGCCGCAGTGAGCCATCTCATTGCGGCTTTTTTACTTTAATGGGCTAATTCTAAGAGCTAATTCAATGAGCTCTTCAAAGAGTGATTACGTCAATCACAACGACTTATTTTCTACAAAACATCAGCTAAATGTGCAGTGGTAAACCCGCTTACAATCACTTAAAACAAAAATTTGATTTGAATACATTAGAAAGCGCATTAAAACGCTGACCGCTTCAAGAAATAGCGTTACAATACAGCTAATATTGTTTTTTTAAGGTTTATCATGAGAGTTTGTGGCGTAGAGTTAAAAGGTGGCGAAGCCATCATCAGTTTATTAAGTTATGAAGGCGAAACGTATAACGTGCCGGATTGCCGTCAAAAGTCGTTCGCGATTTCAAACTCTGAAAGCACTGAAACCATGCGTGAATTTCACTTTGCTTTTGGTAAGTTGATTGAAGACTACCGCGTTGATGAAATTGTTATCATCCAACGTGAGCAAAAAGGCAAAGGCGCTGGTAGCGTGACTAGCTTCAAATTAGAAGCATTGATCCAAATCCTACCTGTTGCAGTATCAATTGTGTCGCCAGTTGCCATTAAAGAGCAGCTAAAGCGTAATCCACCACAAGTTGATTTTGAAGGTCTAGATCTTAAGCGTTTCCAAAAGAGCGCATTTGAAGCCGCTTATGCCTTCCACAACATGACTATCTACAAGACTGACGAAGAGTAAGCATATCAGCTAACAAAGTAGAGACGAATGGGCGCACTAAATTGCGCCCTTTTTATATCTTAAAAATCTATTTTAATAGCAGTATTCTTAGTCCAATGTAAAAATCTACACCTTAAAACCAACTTCATAAAGTTTAAGTCAAACATGCAGCCACTCAAATACCTAGCCGGTTACTCAAGCGATATACAAGACCAAGTTCAAAGCTTGATAGATCAAGATAAGCTCGGGCAGTTCTTACTTAAGCGCCACCCTGAGATCCATGCGATTCGTACAGACAAAGCCCTGTATGACTACACCATTGACATTAAAAACCAGTATTTACGCAAATCCCAACCACTCTCAAAAGTGATTTTCGACGATAAAATTTCACTGAGCCACCAAGCACTCGGTCTACACTCCTATGTTGCCCGTAAGCAAGGCGCCAAACTGAAAGCCAAAAATGAAATTCGAATCTCTTCACGGCTGAAAAAAGTCCCTGAAGGACTATTAAGAATGGTGGTCGTACACGAGCTAGCTCACTTAAAAGAGAAAGATCATAATAAAGCCTTTTACCAGCTCTGCTGCCATATGGACGGCGATTATCACCAGCTTGAGTTTGAGTTAAGACTGCTGCTGACCTTAATTGATGCGGGTAAAAACCCGTATAGTTAAGCCTTTTAATGTGCAACACTATGGCGCTTTCATAAAAGCGCTATTGCATTACTCTTCAAGTGCCCTACCTTATCAACCAGATTAAAACCTTTGATAACACGGATGTACGACAGACCACTTAACGGTTTGAATAATAGCAATAACTAATCTACACCAACCTTAACGATAATGATTTTCATTTGGTTTAATTTACATTACACTCCACCCATTAGTGCACCGCTAGCGACTCAGTCGCGGCTAAACCGTGACTAAATCCTGACTGTGCAGCTAATAAATTTTAATCGCTAACAATGCGACTCAGTTTTAAGCACCGCTTTAAGCATAAGCTAAGTTAGCACTGCTGTTTTTAGGTTGGTTTCCTTTTAATTTTAGGTAGTTGATGATGAGTGATGAGTTAGTCAAAAAGCAGCAAAAATCACGCCGTAAGCTGGCTAAGTACCAGCAGAAAGTCAACTATTACACCGAGCTTAGCAACAATGATATTTCACTTAAAAAGCGCGCTGCAAAACTGTGTAAATATCGCCTCAAAATAATCAAACGCCAGCTTAAGCTTAAACGTATTGAAGCAAAGATTAATCAATTCTCGGCGTACACTAAACTCATTCCTGCAAACGATGGCTTTAGTGCAGGTGTTAGTATGACTAATATGAGTAACACCACTAGCGCAAGCCACGCTAACAGCAGTATCTATACCGTTAAGCATTCAGCTCAAATCAACCTGTACCAGCCTTATAAAACCAAGGCTTGTCAAAGTTGCCCCGCCCTACGCGGTAAAGCCTGCTTATGTGCGATGAAAGTCCAGCAACGTAAACAAGCTTAACTTTCGCCTGCAAATGGAGGCTGGTTACATTTATTTTAGAATTGATGTTACCAAGTAGAATGTTTGAACTTGTAGCTTTATAGCTATCAATCGCCTGCAGCGACTGCATATACTGACACTTCAGTTACACGCTATAACTCTTTGTGAAAGACAGGTTCCTTGTAAACTCGGCCATGACGAATAGCGTCCCAGCTAAAGAGCCAGTTCGGCATCCAGCCTCTCGTTCGAAAGCTTGATCACTGCGTTATCTCTCACCTTGTCATGGACGGCTTCAGCCGTATCTGCAATTGATAATTGGAGTAATCACTTGGTTGTAGAGTTTGGTTTCTAACTAGGAAATGCCCCAAAGTGAGTTAGCCTTCAAATGAAGGCCAATTACATTTTGTATTGTTGCTACATAATAGCGTATTTGAATTTGTAGCTATGTAGTTATCAATCGCCTGCAGCGGGCGTATGTGCAGACACAGCCGTGACACGCTATGAATACATCCCTGTAAGCTCGGCCATGACGTCCATGTCATGGACGGTCACGGCCGTATCTACACGGGATAATTGGTGGAACCTTTTGGCTAAGATGTTTGATTTCTAAATTAGAAATGCCCCCGAATTACCATATAAGCCGAAGCCTAGTAACGTTTCTTCCTGCGTGAGCATTGCACTTTATGCAATGTCGGAGGTTCTTTTTTTCACTCAGGCAAAGAAACAGAGAATCTGTTCTTTCTATGTTATAACTCATTGTTGATACACTGGTTTACTGTTATTGTTGAGCGATTATCTTAAGGTAGCGAATATCCCATCCGTACCGTTTCTTCCGTATTTTTTTGATTCGCAGTCAAAGCGAGCTAAGGCTCTGACTGCCAGATAACTAGGAAAATCAAAGGATTATTTATCTTCGCTTCGCGAGGTGTTATAAATAACCTTTGTTTTAAGCGTTAGCAATATTGCAGGAGGCATAGTTGGGTAGATATCAATTTAAAAAGCATTATTATATTAGTCCCTTGAGTGAACCACTTTTATGTCTTCTTTTATGTATTCCATTTTTGTTTTTTAGAGAAAGTATTCCTGATAATCTCTGGGGAAAAGCTATTTTTCTTATAGGAGGTATACCGTTCCTATTAATTTGGCTAGTTGATCGTATTTATAAGGTAATTAAACACCCAAAATTATTTGTATTTGATTTAACTTCAAACAGTTTAATTATTGATGATGCTGTTTACTCCTTTGATGACTTAAAGTTTTTTTATATATCAGAAAATGATGATGCTTTTAAGATGGAGTTTGAGTTTCCTAGCCCTAAACAATTTGAAGCAGGATATAACCTTAAAACACTTGGTATGTATAAACTTGACTCATCACTACAAGAGTTTAATGATTCAATAAAAAACATGAAACATATAAAAACGTTCTCATAGGATTAAACATATTGCTAACAAGGCAATTAAACGGAAAATTTACAGTTGGCTGTTTTTCGTTCACCAAACATTTTAACCAACTGTTATTTGCCCATTATTTGGGCGTTACCATATATCTGATTGCCATAGTTACCTTAATAGCAGCAGTCATTTTCAGAGCTTTAACTCTAACCAATTTCTCTCCAAAACCGAGTTAGAGAACAATACTAGCACTGCAATAGCCATAGATAAGCTGCCATTGTTCATCCTCGTCTACAATATTTTCAACTTGGGTCGGTGACCCGCTTCAGGTTAAATCAATATGGGTAATATTGAGGGAATAGTCACTCTTAAAAGTAATCAAATACAGTACGATATCGACGGTTGTAGGCTACAAATTGTATTAGTGCCTACTAGGCTTTCTGTTAGTAAAATAACCTTTCTGTTAGCAACAGAATAGATGTGGCCGGTTAAATCTCTCCTTTGATGGTGAATACTCAAAGACTGAGCAAACTCAATAATCTGACAAATAACGATAATGTAAGCTAACTAAACCACAACCGAATAACTTGCTTATGATAAGCAAAGCAGTTTAAGCTTATGGTCACTTCCCTATAAAAACTATTCAATCAGAGTTGTAATATGCAAGATATTCAAGAGTTAAGTGGACTTTATGAAAAGCTGGCAAGCCGATTAATTGAAGAAAATATCGAAGGCTTAACATTCTATGTTAAACAAGAAGCCTTCTCACACATGACTATCTCTGCAGCCTTTTGGCATGGCGATTTATACTGGAATATTTGGAATAAAGACGGCAGCAAGTTTGAGCCACACCCGAGACTCTCACATGATGAGTTTATTGTTGAAGACGTGTATTTTGATAACGATGAAGCAACGGTAAAGCTGCGAGCTGTTTATGCCAAATGGAATGAGGCCACTGCAAACGATGATGCTGAAGAAGACGATGAGGGTGAACATTTATTCTCACGGCTGATCAGACAGTCACATCAGGCATTGGCTACTGCATTTCAGAGCGATACTGTTACGCAGCAGCTAATGAGCATATTAGTGCAAAATCCATACTTTGAAGCGGCGCAGTTTAACCAAGCCGTCCGAGTTGAAGATCCAGATGGTCAATTTGAATACAACTTTTTGGATGTAACCAATAAAGAGTAACGGATAAAAACAACAAATAACTATAAATAACTGTGACATCCATTTTTATTTACTTCAATACAGGCTAAAGCTCATCATTGAACTTGATCGTTTCCATCACATATAAACACCCCATGGATGTCGCATAAGCACGCTAGCAAGAGCTGAACATGATTGACGAGGAAGCTGTCGGTTACTAAAGGGAATTTCATACAGCAGAAATACCAAACATCTGTTAGGTAATGAAAAAAGTGAGCGAGAGTTTTAAATTAGACTAACGACAATCAAGCCATCGGTGACAATTGGCGACGCCCTGTCGTCGTTTACGTTCAAGGTGTTCACAATAAGTGGTTAACTCTTGTGTATTGCCCACTGGACCTTTGAATATTGTCGTGAACTCTGCAGTCATTTTAAGCCAGTTTTGAGCGGGAATATTCAAACGATTTAACAATTGCTCTGAAAAAAGACTGATAGCCCCTCTTTTATCATGTCGTTGAATACGACCCGTATCATCAATCAGTTGAAGATAATCTATAGCATTAAACATCAGCCCTTTGGGCATGTCTTGATGTTCATTTTCCACAAAAGGCAGTAACGCTTCTGGTTGCTTCCCCTTAACCGCTGCTTTTATACGTAATTGAATACTCGTGAAGTCTGAGGATTCTGGTGAATTAGCCATCTTTGCTCAAATAGACCTCTCTACGAGTAAAGAATAATCAACATAGGCCATGCAAGCCAAGACTGCAGCCTCATCTAGCGATGCTGGAGACTTAAACCGACCTTCCCAAAACCGACCTTTACACTTATCCTCCATATTAGCCTTTCGGGCTATGGGTTCGTTCAACGCCCGCATAAACCATGATATATCCATCAATCTCAATCGGTACTCTTTTCTTCGTTTATTGATGATGGCTTGCTGATAGGACTCAAGTGGCTCGCCTTTAACAAAGTATTGATTCAAGCTGTCACCTTTAAACAGCTTTTGCCATTGCGCAACAACCTCGATATCAGACCAAGATTTCACTAATTCTGCATCAATCCGCAATACAAGATGCAAATGATTAATCATTACCGCAAACGCACAAATATCAATGGCAAACACCTTTTCAATCTTGGTATTGGCATAACAAACTCCTCTATTTAGCCTGAACTAAAGCCTAGTAAAGGAAACCTGCATTCACAATTCTGGGTGTCTCAATTAATTCTCCTAATTATCGAGGCTAGGTAATTCTTTATCCTTTTATTTACATACCTACTCACTCTGTTAAAGTTAACTCTTAGTATGGCCTTCGCAAAAAGAGTGTCTGTCATGTTATGTCAGCTCAACTTGCTACTCAAAATACTCCAGACGCAAAGAGGCTTCCGTGAACAAGGATGTAGAAGCAAAGAAAAGTAAGCAATTCGCTCATTACGTCGCCAGCATACTGTCCGGTATACTGACTTATTTTGTAAAAAGCCGCTTAGAAACCGAACTTGCCATTTTGCAAGATTTAGCATTTTTGTTAGATTTAGGCTTTTACTTAACTCTATTTATCCCTTTTTACTTTTTCATATCTATGTTTACCCATTGGCTTTATTCTGGAAGTAGTAAACCCGATAGTTAACCCACACAAAAAACGATCAGCTTCAGCTGTTATCAATCATAAGGAAATGACATGAGAACATTTATTATCGCCGCAACACTCATATTTAGTGCAAGTACATTAGCTAACCCGTTTAAAAGTGAGGTTGTTGAAGTGTCAATTCTAGCCAACGACGAAACACGAACTTTTAAGTTAGTTTGCCAGCCTACAGTGCCTGTTGGAGAGCTTCCAAAAGACTGGGTTAATACTTGTAATGATATTGGTAAGAAGATCTTAGAATTGGCAGTCGATAAAGGAGTCAAGGTACCTAACATTGACAAAGCATTTGGTATGGCTGGCGAGTTCTCTCAAAATGCGACTGCAGCATTACCTGAAAACTTCATTCCTGAAAAAATTATTAGCCGTGAGTTTGGTGGTTAATGACTTCTAAAGAAGCCCTCAAACTAAAATGGATGATTAAAGGTTAGCTTGAAATAGCCTATACAGGGCCTGCTCACTTATACGACAAACAAAGTTTATATGCTGAGAGCGAATATATTGATCGCGTAAACATTCCCCTTAATGGTGCAATTGTGCAGCAAGTCAACTTTGATGACAGCGGTCTTAACCAAGGGCTATGTCAGAGTTTTTATAATAATGGTCAGCGGCCAAAAGAGTGTCATTACCTAGCAGACAAGCCCCAAGGTGGAGTCTGGGTTGGTATCAACAAGATAGCGGCCCTTGATCAATCTTGGGAGATGCTTAAAAGTTAATCCCTGATAAACCCTAAACAAAAGCCATCAATAAATGATGGCTGTTTGCTTTATTAAATCTATTTTAAAAACAGCCTAAATCTGCAAAATACGCCTAAGAAAACGGCGCTAAGTCAGTGAGTTTACGCTATCCCCATCATCATTTTTCTGACTTTAACTATCTGGCTAAATTCACTCATCTCTTTTGAAGATAGCTTACTTGCCATTGGGATCTTAGCCTTCATAGAATCAACTGGGCGACCATTAATATGAAACTCATAATGTAAATGAGGTCCAGTCACGCGACCAGTATTACCAGACAAACCAATCACTTGACCACGAGAGACTCGCTGTCCTTTGTGAACGAGAAACTTAGATAAATGCAAGTAACGGGTACGATACTTATTACCATGGTCAATAACGATGTACTTGCCGGCAAATCGGTGGTTGGTCACCAAAGACACAACACCATCGCCTGGAGCCACAATTTTTGTGCCGATAGGAATAGCAAAATCAGTACCGTTATGCGGTGAGTTTCGGCCTGTTACTGGATGGTGACGATGAGGATTAAAACGCGAACTAATACGGTAGTTCTTTTCTAAAGGAATACGCTGAAACGCCCTTGCTAAACTCTGACCTTGTTCATCATAAAAGTTACCATCAGAATGTTGATAAGCATTAATACTGCTTGAGCCGCGATCGATAGTCACCCCAAGCACATGGCTGTTACCTGTTGCTTCACCATCAATATACTGATCGTTCATCAGTACAGAGAATTTGTCGCCTGCACGTAGATCACGGGCAAAGTTAAGCTTCTCTTTTAATAACGACTCGACACGTTGGATTTCAGCAGCATTAAGCCCCATTTTTTGCGCTGATAAGTAAAAAGAACCGTGGATCTGTCCCGATATTGCGCGGTCACGCCATATGCCTTCAATATTGATTTCATCGACATTAAACGAGCCATCGTCAAAACGACTAAAAATCACTTGCCTAGACGCATCAAAGTAAAGGCTAAGCTTTTGCAGCTCACCGGCATCGTTTAACCAAAACTGAATGTTATTGCCCGGTTTTAGCGTATCAAGCGCGAGTACGTTTAAGTCAGCTTCTAACACCTTATACATGGTTTGCTGATCAACACCGCCTTGCTCGAATAAGCCGCTGAGCGTATCGCCTTTAACGATTCGTTTTTGAAAATCAGCAGCGGGTTCGAGTATATCAGTGCTGGGAATGTCGATATTTTGAGAAAGAATGGCGTCAATATCGAGCTGAACCGGGATCCGTTGGGATAATAACTCGTGATTGTTAGGCATTAGCGTTGCAGCACCAATGATTAACACTGAGCCTATAAGCACTTTTCGATGAAAGGACGTTAACCCTACCAAACGGTTTTTCGACATATTTGAAAAAGAATATTTACTTGCGCGCAACCTATGCCTCGACTTTCATTATTATGATTATCTATTTGACTTAAAAACCCCATTAAAACGAGGTTTGATGCCAAGTTATATCAAAAATAATGCAATATACAAACTGATCTACGGCACAAAATAAGCAGATACTTGTAAATAAAAAGCCGTTTTAATGGCTAAGCCTCTTGTATCGACTCGCTTAATTAGCCAATACATTCGCCTTGGCCATTTTCAATACTAAGCTAACTTAAGGCAGCGTTATGCTTACTTCACTGCCATTAGCAGTTTTATTAATATCGATACGGGTGCCAATTTGCTCTTTCATCTCTGACACATGGGAGATAACACCAATCATGCGCCCAGAAGATTGCAAGTCCATCAAGGTTCTTACCGCTAGATCTAGCGAGTCTTGATCAAGACTACCAAAGCCTTCATCGATAAATAGCGTATCAAGCTTAATGCCGCCCGCATAAGCCTGCACCACATCCGATAAACCCAGCGCCATCGACAGCGCCGCCATAAAGCTTTCACCGCCACTAAGCGTTGCTACCGGGCGCACCTTAGAGGTGTAAGCATCTTCAACTTCTAACTCTAAGCCTGAAGCCTTATTGCCCTTCGCGCGTTCTTCTTTACGCTGCAACCGGTAGCGGCCTTTACTCATTAACTGTAAACGGTGACTCGCTTCAAGTAACACATCATCAAGCAGCACACTGAGCACAAAGCGCTGTAGGCTGATTTTGTTACCCGTTTGCCCATTGGCAACATCAGATAATGTGCCGATAACGGCGTATTCATCTTCAAGCTTTTTAGCTTTAGCATCAGCCTCTTTTAGTAGCTTTTGGGTTTGAGTTAACTGCGTCACACGCCCTTGTAATGTTTGCCATTGATTATCTGCTGCCTGTTGCTGGCTTTGGATATTGTTAAGTTTGCTCTCTAGCCCAGCTAACTCAGGTTTGACTTGCTCGGCCAATTTTTCATTTAGCGCAGTTAATCGGGTGTCATTTGCGGTGCACGCTTGCTGATAATGACTAATTTCATCAGTTATCGCTTTAAGCTCGTCTTGAGATAACAAAGCTTGAGTCAGTGCTTGTTGGTCACTAAAGCCCGCGCTTAGCAACTGTTGAGTTAATTCTGTTAAGGCTGCATCGCTGTGGGCCGTTGCTTGAGTCAAACTCGCTTCAGTTGCCGTCAAAGCCGACGTATTAGCAGCATCTAACTCTGCCGCTTGGCTATGATGTTGACGCGTCGAATTAATCGTACTTTGCAAAGCAGCTATTTGCGCATTAACGTGTGTAATCGCGCCATTTAACGCATCCACGCTACGATATTGATCTGGGATCGCCGCGAGTGCATGTTTAAGTTGACCTTGCAGCTCAGCAAGTTTGCTTTGTTGCTCAGAAAAATGCTCACGCTCTGTTTCAAGCTGCGTTTGTAGCGCCCTTTCTTTGGTTTGCCACTCTTGCAGCTGGCCTCTAATTTGGGTTAATTGCTTAGCGGCATCATTCGCTTGCTTAAGCTGTTGTTGCAGCAGCTGCAATTGTGACTGCAGGTTTTCAAGCGATTGTTGACTGGCATCGCCAATTTTTTGCAATAGTTCAGCGCTACGCTTTAACTGCTCTTGATATTTAGTATTCAGGCTTGAGTATTCCGCCCTTGCTTGGTTAAGCGCCTCATTAGCCAACTCTTCAGTCTGCTGCGCCTGTTGTAGCAGCTCTTCTGTTGGCAGCGTTTCGGCGCTTTGCGCGGGATGAGGGTGCTCTCCACTACCACATACTGGACAAGGCGAACCTGGGCTTAATTGCAAAGCTAGACTCGCCGCTTGGCCGCGGTGCCAAATTAGCTGTAACTGCCTATGCTGAGTTTGTGCCTCGGTAAACTGATTACGTAGCTGGCCGCCCTTCTCTTTTGCCTCTGCTAACGCTTGCTCAGTGCGACTTGCATCAAGGCTTGCTTGTTGCCAAAGCTGATAACGTTCAATCAAGTCGGTTTGGGTGCTCAATGCTTGCTGCGCGTTGACTTGCTCTGCAGCGAGTAACTCTAATTGCGGTAATTGCAGTTCAGCTTGCTGCTTTTGTGCTTGCAGTGCCTGTAGCAGAGCTTTTTCGTTAATGCCTTTTTGTTTAGCTTGCTCTAACTGCACACTGGCTTGATTAACCTGATGTTGCAGTGCATCTAACCCTTGTAATTGCGGCAATAATTGATTTAATTGCTGCAATTCATTTTGAGCACTTTGCAGCTTTTGCTCTTGTTCAGGCAAGGCATCGACTTTTGCTTGGCTCTGGGCTAACGCCTGCGTGCTTTGTGCTTTGGCCGCTTGTGCATTAACGCAGGCGCTTTGTGCTTGTGCAACTTCTGCGCTGCGGGCAAGCGACACATCTAACACAGGTTTGAGTTGCAGCGCCTGTTGACCACTTGCAAGCTTTGCTTGCTGCTGCGTGATGATTGGTTTTTTATCATCAAGTAATACGGCGGTTTGCTTAAGCGTATCTAGGGCTGCAAAGTCGCTGTTGAGTAACTTAGCTGACTCAAACTGTTTATTCGCCTCAATTAGCGCCTGCTGACTTTGCTGCTTTAGTGCCGCGGCATCGTTAAGCTTAGGTTCTAGCTCGGTCAGCTCTTGAGCAAGTTGTTCATCAGATCCAAGACCTATGTTGGCGAGCATGCCGTCACGCTTATTACGGTGGTCGCGCACTTCAGCTTTAATCGCCGAGGCTTGAAACTTGAGTTTATCTTCAATTTTGCGGTAAATTTGCGTCTGAAACAGCTGGCTAAAGATCTTTTCTCTGTCTTTAGAATCTGCCATTAATAGTTCGCGGAATTTGCCTTGTGGCAACACCATCACTTGACGGAACTGATCGGCATCTAAACCGGTTAATGTTTCAATTTCAGCTGTCGCTTCTGAGACTTTACTCGCCACCAGCAAATGCTCTGTGCCATCGCTATCAATGTAATATAACTGGGCTTCTGGCTTTTGCACCGTGTAGCCGTCACCACTTTTTTTCGCCCGTTGCTGCTCAGGGACGCGGCGAATACGATACTGTTTATCGCCGAGGGCAAAGCTAAAGGTAACTTCTGTTAATAAGCTATCAGGCGCTAAGTCGCAGCGCATCTGGCTGCCCTCACGCTCATCGCCTGTGGTTTTACCATACAGCGCAAAACAGATGGCATCTAACAGGCTGGTTTTACCCGCGCCAGTTGGACCATTGATTAAAAATAGTGGATTAGAGCCCAGCGCCGTAAAGTCGGTAACTTGGGTTGAGGCAAATGGGCCAAAAGCACACATCTCAAGCGTTAATGGTCTCATGCTGTGCGCTCCACTTTATGTAACTCTTCTATCGCAGCGGTCATTGCTTGTTGCTGCTCATCTGTCATCGGCTCACCTGAGACTTGAGCGAAAAAGTCGCTGAACATATCAAGCTCACCCTTTTTAATATGATCGCGGCTCAGCTCTACTTTAGTGTTGTCGCTCATCAGTCCAGTGCGCTCCAAATGCAAGACATTGGGATATACATCCCTTAGCTTACCCATAGCATCTAAAATAGCGTTTTTATCGGTCAGTCTAACCATCAAATAGTCTTGATTGTGAGCATCGGTTTTACCCTGCTCTAATAAGTCTGCCATTAACCCCTCGATAATGCGCACATCGCGCATGGCGGTTAACGGTAATAGTTCAAAACTGGCGGTGCCATCTTCAGCGATGTCCACTAAGGTGACCGACTTATTTTGGTGTTGCTCACTAAAGGAGTACTTGAGCATTGAGCCGCTGTAACGCACATGCTCTGCGCCCTTATATTGCGGCCCATGTAAATGTCCGAGTGCGGTGTAATTAAAGGGCGTAAATAACGTCGGGGAGATCTTATCTGTGCCGCCAATACTCAATGGCCTTTCAGATTCAGACTCACTACCACCATCGAGGAAACAATGGCTCACCACAATTTTGGGCAAGCCGTGACTATCGTGCTCATGCACTTGCTCTAGCAACTTCGCCATCGCCTCTTCATGGGTACTCACTTCACAGTCAAAGACATGGCGCACAGTCGCGGGGTCGGCATAAGGCAAACCGTAAAATACAGCATCGCCCTGTTTGCCTTTTAGCTCAATGCTTCTAACATCTTTATTCAATGGCCCAATAATATGCAGACCACTGTCATTCATCTGCCTTGCAGCAAAACCTAAGCGCTCATGACCATCGTGATTACCCGCAATCATAATCAGCGCAATGTTTAACTCATTGACCAAGCGATTAACTACCTCATCCAATAGCGCTACCGCATTAGCGGGCGGAATTGAGCGGTCATATATATCACCGGCAACCACCACGGCATCAACATCATGCTGGGTTGCAAGTTCAACGATTTGATCTAAAACAAAGCGCTGATCATCAAGCAAGCTTTGATTATGCAGCTGCCTGCCAATATGCCAGTCAGAGGTATGGATAAATTTCATGTTGTCTCGTTTTACAATGAGGAGATATGGCAGTGCGTTAGTTAAGGCTTAGCGCCTAACTTTCCGTTTGAACTGTTCATTTTAGTAAGGTAAATAGTAAGAAAACTCAGCCTATTACACAATAGGTCATTCGGTGCAGCGAAATCGACTGTATTATCCATCAGCAATCAAACCTATGTTCAACGGCACCCTGTTGATTAAAACTACGTAATTGAACAAAAAATTTACGATTTATTCAGCAAAACATGATGAATGCCAAATTAGTCACTAAAAATTAAAAAAATGAGTGCACTTTATTCTGACTCTTGTTACTACAAGCATACTTAGGCAATAGTGGTACGAGATAGATGCAGTTTTCAAAGTTTGGTGAAAAATTTAATCGTTACTCCGGCATTACCCAATTAATGGATGATCTTAATGATGGCTTGAACACTCCTGGCGCTATCATGCTTGGTGGTGGTAACCCTGCAGCCATTCCAGCAATGCAGGATTATTTTCACCAAGCCGCTGCGGATATGCTTGCTAAAGGCGAGTTAGTCGCAGCACTCGGCAACTATGATGGGCCTCAAGGCAAAGACAGTTTTTTAAGCGCCTTGGCTAACTTGCTCAAACAAACCTATGGCTGGGATATCAGCGAAAAAAATATCAGTTTAACCAACGGCAGCCAAAGCGCCTTTTTTTATCTGTTTAACTTGTTAGCTGGTAAACAAACTGATGGTAGTCACAAGAAAATATTGCTGCCATTAGCACCTGAATATATCGGTTATAACGACGCTGGTCTTGATGATGATATTTTTGTCTCTTATCGTCCTGAAATTGAGATGCTCGATAACCGCATGTTTAAATATCATGTGGACTTTGACAAATTAGCTATTGATGACTCCGTGGCGGCAATTTGTGTGTCTCGGCCGACAAACCCAACAGGGAATGTGCTGACCGACGCCGAGGTAGCCAAGCTGGATGAACTCGCTCGCGCCAACAACATACCGCTTATCATTGATAACGCTTATGGTACGCCGTTTCCTAATATCATTTTTGAAGAAGTCACGCCGTTTTGGAACAGCAATACGATTTTATGTATGAGCCTGTCGAAACTTGGTTTGCCGGGCGTGCGCTGCGGCATTGTGATTGCCAGCGAAGAAATCACCGCAGCACTATCTAACCTCAATGCGATTATCAGTTTAGCCCCTGGCGGATTTGGCCCTGCCATTGCCAAACATATGATTGAGTCCGGTGACTTACTTAAATTAAGCGAAACCGTCATTAAGCCGTTTTACCAGCAAAAATCTGCTTTTGCCATTGAGCTGCTACAGCAATCGATTAGTGATAACCGCTTTAAGATCCACAAGCCTGAAGGCGCCATGTTCCTTTGGCTATGGTTTGATGAATTACCGATTACCACCATGGAGCTTTATCAACGTTTAAAAGAGCGCGGGGTATTAATTGTGCCAGGTGAGTATTTCTTCTTTGGACTCGAAAATGATTGGGAGCATGCAAGCCAATGTTTGCGCATGAACTATGTTCAAGATGAAGCAAAAATGCGTGCGGGTATAGCCATAATCAGTGAAGAGGTCACTAAGGTTTACGCCGGTAAATAATCTATTATCAAGAGGCTGCTTAATAATATTGATATGCAGCCTCGACTTCTTTTATATCCTCAGCGCAAATTTCAAGTCTCGATGCTACCACTCACCCAAATATGCGTTAAATACCAAGCTAATTGAGCAGACTTATCATCACGCTTAAACAAATACAGTAAGTTTAAGTGCTCAACCAAAGTACGACTAACAACTCACTTAATGGTCAAGAAACATACTTAATAAAAAATTATATTTTTAGTATTTTTATTGAGATAATAGAACCACTTATTTGTATATTTTTCAGCTAAAGACTTCATTTTGAAACCTTCCTGTCGCCTTTATTCATAATCCACATTGCTATTTATTAACGCTACAAACTGACTGTTAACACTTATTAAATTTTTAGATCCAAATTTACCGTTCCAAATTAAAAGCCATGTTCTCTAAGACCTAATTGCGGATAGGTTTTAAAGAAAGCACCTTTGCTTTTGGTAATGAGAATATAGAATGAAAAAACTAATACTTGCTGTAGTTATAGGCAATCTATTGACTGCTTGTGGAGACGGCTCAGATGGGGCAATAAGCCCTTCTCTCCCTTCTTTTGACATCATTAATGACAAACTTTGCGAAGATACTTTTAAGCAGACACTATCCACCAGTGAACACTTTTTCTGTAGCACTGAATCAAAAGAGCAAATTAGTGACAGTAATGCACTAAAAGCGAACGCTTACCCAAGTATCGAAGCTTGCCAAGCTGCGCTCACCAACTTAGTTACGGAACAAGACACTTATACCAACAAGCAATGCTTTAGTGGAACGATTGAAACCATTCCACCGACAGACATTTTACCTGCAATAAAGACCTATCAAGGCAGCTTATTACTTAATGGTAAAACCTTATCTGGTCACATTACCTGTAATGACCAAATCTTAGGTAATACTGGCCATTTTACTTTTAAAGATGGTGATAACGTTAGCTGCTCTTACGGTTCATTAGAATTGTTAGACCAGGATATTCCATTACCTGAAGGCTGGACTCGCGATACCCATAACGCAATGGCGTTAGACATGAAAGATGAATGGTCACACGCCATCAGCATATCTGATGGTGCAAAAGTCCTGTCAAAAATCAGCACCTGCCCAGCTATCACAACAGAGCTCTGTTTAGACGAATTAGATAGTTTTGATGTTGCACCGCTGTTCTCTAGCGGAAATAACCAAGACATTGATGCATTTTTAAATCCACCAGCGGCAGAAGAAACAGACGAAGTCGATAAAGCGCCGAGTTCCCATGTCGATAGCGCATTAACTCCTGAAGTTACACCAGGTGCTAAGCCAGATATTAATGCCGACTTTGTCTCAGCATCAGCAGAAGACGCTTATACCTATAAACCGAGTGCAGATGCTCAAGTCTTAACCGAAAGCGTATTGAGCGACGTAAACGGCAAACCTATTGCGGGTATCAACTACTACACCAAATCCTCGCGGGGGATCACTGACTCTACCGGCACAATATCTTATGTATGGGGAGAGACTATTACATTTGGCCTAGACACTTTTACCTTTGGTTCGGTCAAAGGTAATCAAGTTGAATACAAGCTATCTGATGTTTCTGAAAATGAAATCGTTAAACAAAACGTTGATGCACTAACCGCTCGTTATGCTAACACTACAAGTGACTCTGTGACTTTTAGTGACAACGTACACAGTGTTTTTGCTCAATACCCTAACGTTATTAACGAGATCATTAATCTTAATTTGCCAAATGGTGCAGAGATTGAAAACAGTGGCTATTTCGTACCTAACGAATTTAACGCCCAGTTTGCTACAGGTTTAGCACAAATTGTCGATAGCGAATTAAACCAGAACCCTAATGCAGCGCGTCTACAAGCATCGCCACTACTGCAAAAGGGGCAATATGTAACCAACACTCTGACTCAACTTTATACTGACGTTGACCAATTCCATGTATTCCATGACAACTCAGCATTCTACGGTGAAGTGGGTTATGCACGTTTTATGCGTTCAATGAATACATCAAACACCGCATTCCCGCTATTGATGCCGCGTAATGACGTGAACTATTGGTTACCATTTGGCTCAGAGCAAGCTTACCGACGTGATGACGGCTTCCCGCATGTAACCGACGCAACAATTATTGATGCAGAGTCTGACGTTACACTTAAGCGACCTGAGAAAGTAGGTAAAGACACCGCCACATATAATTTACCCGTGGTGACAACAGGTGAAATTGGTCAAGGTAACGTAGTGTTTATGGGTAACAGCATGTACCCTAACATTTTAAGCACACCTGAAAGCTACTGGGCTGGTAAGGAAGATGCAGGCAAAGACAACGGCAGTATGCCGCGATTCTTTAGCAATATGTTTACTTGGTTTACACCTGAATATGCTAACGGTAAAACCAGCATAAATGTTGGTTCAAATATTGGTAAAGTTTGGCAGTCTAACGTTAACTCAAACAAACAATATGACTTTTATATTGATGAGTCATACCAACTCAATATGGAAGCTATTGCGTCTGGTAGTTACGATGCCATCGATCCAAAAACAACCCCAATCTTAATTCTACAAGCTTATGAAACAGGCCTTTTTGGCGACGGCATGAGTGTTAAGGTGCTTGCCGATATAACTAAGCCATTACTGACAGAAACAGATATCACAGCATTAATAAAGTACATTAACGCCGGTGGTAATGTTTTATTCATGGATGGTATTGAGCAGCTAAACCCTGAGCCTATTGCACGTTTAGCCGATACAGCTGGTATATCATTGGGTGGTGCAAACCTTGCTCGTACCCGCCAAGCATACTGCGGTGAAAGTTATTATTGCCAGGCACCTTATCCTAATGCACGCTCTAGCTTTACCGATATGCTAGTGACCTATGAAAAGTTCGATGATATGTCTAAGTTCATAGTGAACCAAGATGGCACAGTGACTTTTCCATCCCCTATCGATAAGCCTGAGTTTGGTGTAGCCCAATACAAAACGACTAATTCTGAAGGTATTGAGCAAAATAATTTTGCCTTTTTTAGCGCCAAAACAGAAACTGAACGCTTAGAAGCCATAGCCAAAATTAAGTCTGCTTTCCCGAAGGTTAAAGAGTGTACTGATCCTAACTACGATTATGAAATTGGCTGTATTGAAACGCGTAAAGGCCATGGTTTTACCACTGGACAAAGATATTACCGTCCTAGATTTACGCGTTATGAAATGAGCCCAGATGTTGTTGCAACTATGGTTAAGGCCGCTAATTTAGGCGCGAATGTTGAAAAGCTTTATCAACACGAAATCTATTACCGCAGTAAAGGCAAAGAAGGTAGCCGTTTATCACTTAATGAGCTAAACCAAACCTACGACAACTTATCAATCTGGTTCTGGAATGACGAGCAATATAGCTATAACGCTGATGTACAAGACGAGTTAGGCTTTAAAAAAGCCACCGAGTTTTTGAACTGTTATACCTCTGATGCACATCAACCTGACAATGCTTGTGCAGCAGACACTTTTGCAAAAATGCAAAGTTATAACATGCTGACAGAAACCGGAGAACTAAACCCAAGTTATCCGTTGAACTACCAAGAAAAGCCGCTTACTCGTATTATGCTTGGTCGCTCATACTGGGATAATGACATTAGCGTCGATACCAGTATCTACCCTGGTAATACAGCTGCAACTGGCAGTAACGCTAGCGTTAAAATTGAAACCTTTAATAATGCAGTAGTTGGCACAGCTAACAACATGCAATCAACGGGTTTATGGGCTATCAAGCGCACGCCAGTAACGGTAACGGGTGATCATGATGCCACGATAACCATTGCTCTTGTTGATGATGTTACAGGTAAGCACCAGCATGAACTCGCGTTAAAGCGTCCTTCTCGCGTGCAAAAATCGTGGACTCATAAAGCCGGAACAAGCACTGAAATTCTTGCACCATATGGTGGTCTGATTTATATCAAACCAGCTAAAACTAATAGCTTAAATACTGTTGAGTTTAGCTTTAATGGCGTTTTAGAGGCATCAATGTGGAAAGCTGGTCAGTGGGTAAACCAGGTGAATACAGGTGTACCACTTGCAGAAATCATAACTGGACACTTTGTTTATACAACCCCGGTTAACAACGTAAGTAACACTGATATGGTGACATTTAGCCAAGGCATGAATGACTTTGCAGAAAAAGCCAGTGACTTCCACGCACGCGACAACACAATCGGTAATATGCGCTTTACTGGAGATTTATTGCCTGAGCACAGCCACCGTTTTGTTAATGACGCGCAGATTTCAATTGGTGCAGCCCATTCTGGTTATCCAGTAATGAGCACCACCTACAACCGTAACCACGACACTATTCCTACTAATCCAGTGAATGACTGGTTGTTATGGCATGAAGTGGGTCACAATCTAGCTGCTGCTCCTTTTAACGTAAAAGGTGCTACTGAAGTTGCTAACAATATCCTTGCACTTTATATGCAGGAACAACGTGATAACGGTATGGGCGAAATGGATAGAATTAAGACTGATATTCAAAAAGCGCCTATGATGATTAACCGCGAGCACGGCCATGTGTGGAGTCACGGTGATGCTGGTTCACGCTTAGTGATGTTTGCGCAATTAAAAATCTGGGGCGAAAGCCACTTTAAGGTTGCAGAGCACTTTAATACTGGAGAAGTACCATCGTATTTCGGCGCTGATGAAGGCTGGAACATGATTAAGATGATGCATCGTGAAGCGCGTAACATCGAAAACCAAGCTTGTTCAGCACAAAACTCTTTAGATCTACGTGAAGGTAATTTGCTAATGGCCTGCGCATCTCAAGTATCTGGTTATGATCTAACTAGCTTCTTTGAAGCATGGAACCCAAGCGAAGTGTCAGTCATTACACCTGATGGCAGTCGTGATTACGAAGGCGGGATCACAACTCAAGGAACAAGCTATGTTCGTTCACTAGAGCTTGCTATTCCAGACGTGAAACCGGAATCAATTGCATCAACGAACGCCAAGTTCTAGCTCCCATTGCTAGTAACTTAGAGTAAGAACAAAATAAAGCCTCTTTCTTAACGATAGGGGCTTTTTATTTTGTTGCACTAATGCTCATTCACTTGCAGTCTTAGTGTATAAGTTGGGATCTCTAACACCGATGTCGAATGTTCGTCTGCATTACCCGGCAAAGTATTTGGCGCAGGATTTGAGACAGCCTTTTGTTTTAAAAAGTCATGCACATTAACCAACTCTGAACTAATAAACCTTGGCTTAGCCATACTTTCTTTTGTTTCATCAATAACTCCAGCTTCACTAGCCACTTCAAGAGTGTTTAAGTTATTAGCAGCCATGTTTGCTTGCGCTTGGATCCCAGTTTCAATAACCATTAGCTCTAGCTCACAATCAAGCTCCGGGACTATGGTCAAACCGATAATCACAAATGCGCCACACGACAGGCCCAATAAAGCCAAGGATTATTAGGGTCATTTGCTAAAACTTGATCTGCACAATCAAAATAAGGCGTTAGTTGCTCGATACTTTCTGGCGGTAACAACTGCTGTGCATTGCGTTTTAACATATGCAGCCCCAGCTGCCATATACTGATCCATTAAGGTCAAATTAAGGCCACGCCAATAGGCTGTAATTGACCAACCAAAAGGTTTACAGCGCTCATCTATAGCTAAACCAAATAACGCCCATATCACACATCGCCTTAACCTCCCGCTGCACGGTACGCAGGCCGACTTCGTAGCCACGGTTATGCAGCATGTCAGTTAACATATTGGCAGTTACACGCCTTGGCGCAGTAGGGATTAGCTCTAACATAACAATTTGGCGCTGGTTATTTGCTTGCATCTACAGTTTCTCAATAACTTTTATGCAGTTAGCTTAATACCAGCTTGCAACAAGATATGACGCAGCAAGTGTTTATTGTGGAAACGACAAAATAAACTGCGTCCGCTCAATAGAAATAACGTTATGTATAAACGGTAATGATATATTCAACACATTTCATCGAATACACTAAAAGTCGCATGGAAAAATAATGATTTAACAATTAAGTTATTCAGTTATTCAGTT
>NZ_JBFRNX010000014.1:0-151953 GCF_041471165.1 Shewanella sp. 10N.261.52.F9 | reverse complement strand
TATTCAGTTATTCAGTTATTACATTTGCATTAAATGATTAATAACAGTAATCATTTTGCCGATTTCATTTATACGACACACATCACAAACAGAGTTCAAAAATAAAACTAGTATGCTGATAAAAAGTAACCCACTTGCATTTGAACTTAAAAGGTTACTTAAGGAATGGAGGCCTAAACAAATTAAACCCCTAATATTCATTACAGTCTCCCTACCTAAAAAACAGCTCCCACATTAGATTAGGTGATATTAAAGCACGCTCTCACCTACGAATAAACCATTTAGAATAGAATAAAACATTACAAATGAAATCAATATATAAGATACCTCTATACTCTTTGGTAATACTATTTACGATTGGTTGTAAATCTACCCCAACTCCTAATTGGTACCTCTCACCACAAAATAACAACCCAGAATATATTATAGCTGTAGGTGAGGGCCGCAGTTTAGACCAAGCTAAAAAGTCAGCTTTAAGTAATATCAATTCAGCCCTTTGGACTGAAGTCAATTCTTCTTTCTCAATGAGTGATAGCCATAGAAGCATAAACAATAAAAGCCATACAAATGCCTATGTTAACAACGCAGTTAACACTAAAACAGCGAATATAGCTTTAAGCGGTGTTGAGTATACAAATATTGCAGAGGGGGAATTGTCCTTTTATGCTCAGGCAAAAATAAAGAAATCCAACATTGTTAATCAGATATCCTCAGATTTAAATCAGATCAATCAAAAGTCTATAACTCAATTTGAAAAATTAAATCATCAAGATCCTATTCAGTGGTGGTTGGCTAATAAAGACAACTCGCATTTTACTGACCTTATTCCTGCTAGACTGGCTATTTTGAACTCTCTTTCACCAAGTTTAAATATTGATCTGAGTGCAGTAGATAGGTTAACCACTCAATGTTCAATAATTAAATCTAACTTTCTAATCTATATCAAGTCATCAAGTAAAGATGAAAAAATGGCTCAGATGTTAGCAGAAAAACTATCAGTTGAAGGAATAAAAACAACCACACTAAACGGCTCAAAGATAACTCACAAATTAATACTTAAATCAGACCTACGCCAAAGTATTATGACCGATGCATATATAACAACAAAAATCACCACCCTTGAATTAAAAAACAGAAACAATGATGTCATTGGAAGTAGTGAAGTCATTTCTACAGGCAACTCACTGACTAGTTACAAAATATCTAATGAAGGAGCTGAGCGCCATTTCTCATCTTTAATTGATGAACGTGGAGTTTGGTCATCACTAGGTCTTAAATAACAAAGATAATAATGGAATTAAACAATGCATAATAAAACAATAGTAGCACTTAGTATTTCTTTACTTTTAGGAGCATGTGCTTCTAGTCCAGAGAATATTTGTCACCCTAGCACAACTGTAAATATAGAAAGCTCAGATGTTCCTACAAAGAAAAGTGCTGAAAAGAAGTATATTGTTTTACCTGTTGATATCAATTTTGACGAACCCGCTGCAGACAAAATAAAAACAACTCTAATTAACCAATTAGAGTCTCAACTTAATGAGTCAGGTGTTCAAGTAGTAGATAGAAAACTAGCAAGTAAGCTAAAAAACGAAATCAAATTAGCAGAGCAAAGTGGTCGATATAATACTACCGGCATCCCTATCGCTGACTATGCAATTATTACTGAAGTAACAATGAGCGAGTTAAGCTCATCACATAATGAAACTCGCTATTATGAAAACAAAGATGGTGAAAGGAAAAAAATTCCTGCGAGTTGTGATTACACAGTCAAGTTTGCAGCAATAGCAAAAGTAGTTTCATTACCAGATATGGCCCTAATAAAAAGAATCGAGTTAGATGGTGATGACTCTTTTAGCACAGAAACAACAAACTCAAGATGTCCAATTTCTAATGCTCAATATTCTGGATTAGCATTAGCTGCGGCAACAGAGTCAATTGAACATGACGCTGAACTAAAAGAATTACTAGCTCCAAGCGCACCAGTACTTGAGCTACGTCACTGCGAAAGTGGTCCAATGGTTAAAATAGGAATGGGCTCAAAGACTAATATTCAACCAGATTCTGAAGTCACCTTTGCGAATGCAATCAAGAACTCTGAAGGTGAGATTGAAACCTTTAGCGTTGGTGAAGGCGAAGTTGTTGATATTCCGATGCACGGCATTAAACCGGATTATTCTTGGGTCATGATCGACGAAGAAACCGCACTAAAAATCAAAAGAGGTGATGAAGCGCGAATCGTTCCTCAAGTATGTAGCATGCTTGATATTGAATGTAACCTAGGCCGAGCAGGTATTCCATTTTGAAGAAATTAATATTAGTTAGCGTTGCAGCAATGACTTTATCAGCTTGTTCAGCAACCCAAACAGTCGAACAAACACAGCAGTTTGCTGATTGTACATTCCCTGATGCACCAAGCGTAGATGCTCCACCTTGGGTCTGTGATGTAATACCTAGCGATTTAGCCGCAGGCGGCATGGGTTACGCTAAAAAAAGTGCAGCGGGTATGGGAGTAATGCGCAACATTGCAATAAATAATGCCCGAGTTCAGCTTGCTTCTCAGTTTCAAACCGATGTCAACAATATGTTTAAACAAGCCATCCAAGGCTCGGTTAACACTACGACATCAGAAGGCTCAACTGAAGAAGTCTTAGAAACATTTGAAAATGTCACTAAAAACGTTGTGACTCGCTCGCTTTCAAATAGCAAGATCATTGTCAGCCAAGCCAGTCCTACAGGCGGTTTTTATGTACTTGTTGGTATGGATAAGGAAACCTACCAGGCAAACATAAATAAAGTGGTCGACTCAGTTAATCAAGACGCTAACTTATGGAATAAGTTTAATAATAAGAAAGCAGCAGAAGATTTATCTAAAGCACTTGATTCACTAAAAGCAATATAAGACAAATTCTGAGGCTGCTTTCAGCCTCTTTTTTGTATCCTGCAAATAGAGAAAACAATGAAACACTACCACAAGTCACTTCTAGCCTTATCTATTCTTTCTGCTGTTTTTTCATCCCATGCTAGTACAAATAATTCTTTTGCAGAATTGGAACAAGCAAAAGAAGAAATAAACCGTCCAATGGAAGAAAAAGTCGCAGAATTTCATCAGTATGTTAATGACTACTTAGACGAGTACGAAGCGTGGCGCGCACAATACAATAAAGATCTAGACCAACAAAGAAACGTGTTAATAGAGCACTGGGGAAGTGGTGAGGTTTCGGATCAAACTAAAAGCGTCGAATATACAGTTGATAATACAGTTAAGAAAGTCATCGACTATGAAAATAATAGTGCGACAATTTCAGTTCTAGTTGATGCAGATGCGGACTCGAATTCTATTCAAGCTATAGCACAACAAAATTTAACAGTTAATGGTAAAACTCTTAATCTGACTGATGCCAACATTTCTCAAGCCAGTGTTAACTACTCACAACAACAAGAAAATAAAGAGAAAGCCTTTATTATTGAACAGGTCGACATGCAGATGAAACAGCTTGATATTCAGGCTGATAGATTATTAATGTCGCAAACAGGTATTCCAGATTCGTTTATTCTTGAACGCTCTTACAATCAAAAACAGGTTCTACTTAATGAAGCCAAGCTTAGATTGATTCAACTCGCAAGCTTGTATGAACGTAAAAGGGAAGAATTAGGCATTCATGTTACGGCTGAACCAATGGATATCCCTAAAGTTACGACTCCAGTGCAACAAGCTTTAACAGAAAGCCAAGAGGTATCACCTTCAGCTACGGGTCCCGAAACCCCATTAGAACCGCTTCCGCCAAAAGATATTAACCCGATTGACAGCGAAACAATTACAGAAACAAAAAAAGTACAAACTGAAGTTGTCCAGTTAGTAAAACCTGCGAAAAAAGTTGTTTCCTATACGGTTAAACTCCCTAATAAAAGTTTAAACCACCGTGCGGATCAATACCTCCCTATGGCTGCTAGCGAAAGCAATAAGTGGGGAATAGATACTGCGGTCATTATGGCGATCATGCATAGCGAATCAAGTTTTAGACCAGACGCTAAATCACATATTCCTGCATTTGGTTTAATGCAGGTCGTACCGAGTAGTGCTGGTCACGATGTTAATCGACATATTCGAAAAATTGATGCCCCTATGAAAGCTGAAGAACTGTATGTTCCTCCGCTTAATGTCGAAACTGGAGCAGCTTATTTGCACATATTAAATAGTAAATACCTGAAAAGCATCACTGACCCTCAAAGCCGGCTATATTGCATGATTGCCGCATATAATACTGGCGCAGGAAACGTAGCCAGAGCTTTCAATGAAAATCGCTCAACCAACATTCGCAATGCAGCCAAAACCATTAACAAGATGCAACCCGATGAAGTGTACCATCACCTTTTAGCTGAATTACCGTATGACGAGACCAAAAATTATCTCAAGAAGGTAACCCAACGAATAGCACTTTATCAGTAAAGTTAGAGAGACAAAATTATGTTTAAAACGATACCGCTGATTTTAATAGCTATTGGGGTTTATATAGGAGTGTTCTTTGGCGATGAAATTACCGACGTTTTAGGGCAAGACACACTAAACCAGTTAGAAGAAGTTGTTGAAGAAACCATTGAAAATGGCAAGGACAACATACTAGAAAACTTAAAAGAACTTAATGATTAAATGATGACAAATAACGAACCTGCAACTGAAACAAAAGGAAAATTTGCAAGGATAATTGCCTTAGTTTCCCTAGTCGCAATAGCTTTAGGCGGCTTTAATGACACAACTGATGCCCTGAAGAAAATTTATGACTTTTCATTATCAAAATTTACCGATATCCCCTCTCAAGAAAAGTTAGACAATATTTACATAAGAGCATCTTCTGACATTCTTGAGCAAAACTTTGGCGCTCCAGTATATATAAAGCAAACCTATAATGGAGAGCTAATTAAGTACTATAAAGATGATCGATTTATTTTGTCAGTTATCAGTAAAGGCGGAGCGATTTCAGCATATTTAGTGTTCCCAGAATCAGGTTTCTATCCAGACACTAGTGCATCGTCTAGCGGGCAAGAGCTGCTGACAAACTCTTTTGATCAACAAGAGTCTGTCAATGATATACGGGCAACGATCTCCAAAACCATTACTTACTATATTGAAGAAAATACGACTGGAGAGTTTAGTAACCTATATTCATCTGTAAGTGGATATAGTGAGTTTAATACCAGTTTAACGCCTGAGAAAAGAGCGACTTTAACCGTATTGGTAGATGACATGCTTCTAGGCGAAGACATATCAGAACCCGCGATTGCAGTTAGAAAGACTCTACTCCCCAATTTCTATGGTTACAGCACCTTAGGTCTTGCAGCCCTGGAAGAAGCAATCTTAACCAACTCCGAGTTTAGGCTTATTAACCCATAATAAAGCCTGATAATCTAAAGGGAGCCTAGAAAGGCTCCCTTCAATATTACTATCCGTTCTTCCGAAGCTAAAGTTACTGCGGTAACGCTGCCTGATGCTCGCTAATAAAACGATCCATTTCGTCTTGAGCACGATGTTGGGCGCTAGATAACGTATCGTCTGCCGTCATTGTTGCTACCACTTCGTAATAACATTTGATTTTGGGCTCTGTGCCTGACGGCCTAACAATCACCCTAGCGCCATTGTCTAAACGGTAAATAAGCACGTCACTGGTTGGCAGAGCAATATCTTCTTCACTGCCATCGCTAAATACACGTTTGCTGATGCTGATATCATCGGTTGATAACACTTTATGCCCGGCAATCGTTAACGGTGGATGTTGACGTAAATAAGCACCAATATTCGGCGTTGCTGGTTTAAGTGCAATGCTAACCTGTGCGTTCAGATGGAAGCCATGCTCGCGATAAATCGTTTCTAGGCGGTCCCAAATAGTTTCGCCTTGACTGGCAAGTTCAGCAGTTAACTGAGCAAAGGCCACTAAAGCTGATAAGCCGTCTTTATCCCACACCATTGAGCCCACTGTGTAGCCTAAAGCTTCTTCATAGGCAAACAAGAAACGATTGTCATCAGTCTCTTCGCTCATACCGACATTCGTTAGCCACTTAAATCCAGTAAGTGTGGTACGGCAATTTGCCTGTAAGCTTTGAGCCACTTTTGACAATAAACTCGACGAGACAATGGTAGTGCAAGTTAAGCGCTCATTTTCGTTAGCGTGCGTCAATAAGTAATGGCCGAACAGCACACCGACCTGATCACCCGTTAGCATTTGGTAGTCGCCTTTATCTGTACGCACAGCAACGGCAAAACGGTCAGCATCAGGATCATTGGCACAAGCTAGCATAGCGCCGTGTTTTTGCGCTTCTGCAATCACCATATCCATGGCGCCCTTCTCTTCTGGATTAGGGAAATTAACCGTTGGAAAGTCGCCATCAGGCTGCGCTTGCTCGGCAACCGAGTAAACCTTGGTAAAGCCAGCATCTTTTAGCACATTGAGCGCCATCTCATTACCCACACCATGCATTGCGGTATAAGCTAAACTGACCGAGTCTGGTTGGGTGTTATTTTGCAATACTCCCGCTTGATTAACGCCTTGCCGATAAGCTTGATAAAACTCATCGTCAAGCATCACTAGCAAATTTGCCGCTTGTGCTTTGCTTGCACCTAGTAAGGTAAGCGTTTCGGTCGCGGCTTTATCTATACAGGCGGCAATACCACTATCATGAGGCGGAATAATCTGCGCACCATTACCCCAATAAACTTTGTAACCGTTATATTGTGGTGGATTATGGCTTGCGGTCACCACAATGCCTGCCGCGGCGCCTAAGTGTAATACCCCAAAGGCCACCAGCGGTGTAGCAGCAACATTAGCGGTAAGATAAACCTTTATACCCATCGCAGTTAATACACCTGCTGCGTCCTGAGCAAACTGTTTTGAGTCATGGCGGCCGTCATAACCAATAATAACGCCTCGGGTGGCGACATCGCTAATTTGCCCTTTTAGATATGCGCCAAGACCTGCAGAGGTTTGTTGTACAACTAAACGGTTCATACGTGTAGGACCTGCGCCAACAACACCACGCAGCCCTGCGGTCCCAAATGCTAGCCTACCAGCAAAACGCGCTTCAAGTTCGTTGGTATTATCTGCGTCGACTAACTGCTGCAACTCATGCTGCATTAGGGGATCGGGGTCGCTTTCAATCCAATGCTTTACTCTCAATGCCAACTGCGTGTCCATAACTCACTCCATTTGCTATCTACTCGGTAACGCTTTACTCATCACTAGAATAATCAGCTGAATAACAAACTCAGCACAGCATCACCGCAACCTTAATTAACTAAACACTAAGCCTAGCAGCAACCTAGAACAAGACAATTTGCATTAAATTTTTATCATCACGACTTGTTAGGCTTTGATTTTGCTCAAACGATGCACTGCAATAAACATGTTTAGCCAGCGAGAGATAACTTACCCGCTTCAGAGGTAAGCAAATTCATAGATAATCATGTAAAATCGAGCTAAAGCTTACCTAATACCTTGTTGTCATAGTCAAACATGAACCCGTTGAAAATAGAAACCCATATCAAAGTCGAGTCGAACGAAGTTGATGCAGCGACTTTACTTGCTAATCAAACCAGTTTATCAAAGCAAGTGATTAAGCAGGCGATGCAAAAAGGCGCGGTATGGCATAGCCACGGTAAACAGACTAACCGCCTACGCCGAGCTAAAAAGCCATTAAAGGTCGGTGATGAACTGCACCTTTATTACAACCAAGCCGTGTTAGAAGAAACTATTACCGCACCCGAATTGTTATTTGATCAGGGGCAATACAGTATTTGGTATAAGCCATTTGGCGTACGTTGCCAAGGATCAAAATGGAGCGACCATACGACCATCAATCGCTTTGCAGAAACTCAACTTGAACCAGCACGCAGCGCTTATATCATTCATCGTCTTGATTTGGCCGCAACAGGACTTATCGTGCTCGGCCACAGTAAAAAAGTGACTGCAGCCATTGCACACTTATTTGAAACTCGCGCGCTAGATAAGTTTTACCAGGTCATTGTTGAGGGGAAGTTTCCTGAAGGCAATATCAGCATTGATAGTGATGTTGATAATAAATCGGCGTTATCCCATGCGCATATACTTGAGTACAACAGCGAGCTAAATCAGTCTAAGGTGCAAGTTAAAATCGAGTCTGGTCGTAAACACCAAATCCGCATTCATATGGCGAGTTTAGGCCACCCTGTTGTCGGTGATAGGCAACATGGTAATGGCGGCGACAACACGCCTAACCTGCAATTAACCTCATGCCATTTAAGTTTTATTTGCCCCTTAACTGGCGAGCACAAAGTCTTTGAACTACCGCAAAGCTATCGCCCTGAGTTTCAACTCAATTAAGTTCGATAGCTATTAGCGGTGTTACTCAAAGCCCACATAGTTTTGTGGGCTTTAAGTTGTAGCTTCAGACCTTATATACCGCCAAATACACTATCGTCATTACCCTCTAACCATAAAGGGTATTGCGTCATAACTTTGCTGAACATTGGGCTCTGTAAAAAGCCGTCAAGCCAGCTTCTTACTTTAGGGTAAGGTGATTGCAGGTACCATTGCCGCTCAACCCTAGCCATTTGTCGAATAAAAGGCATGATCGCAAGATCGGCAACACTAGCGGTATTGGCACATAAATATAGATTGCAGCTAAGTCTATCCTCTAGCATTTGCAAATAAACTTGGCACGAATTGCGATGCAGAACTAACTGGGTATCATGGTAGCGCTTAGCGCTACGGTATTGTTCTAAGCAAGTTTTAAACTCAGTATCAAACAGCGCCACTAGGCTATGCATGTCAGTCTGCTGACTATTATTTATAGCGTTGCTTTTATGTTGCTCGGTGTTAGCAACACTTAAAGCCTTAGCATTACAGCGAAGTAAATAATTACTTGAATCACTTTGCTCAAAAGACCACTGCATGATCTCCAGGCTTTGCTCTAATACCTGCTTATTTTCCAGAACTAAAACAGGTACCGTACCTTTGGGCGAAGCCCGCAGCATTTGCGCAGGTTTTTGGCTCAATACAACTTCACGTAATCGCACCTTTTGTCCTGATGCAGCAATAGCTAAACGCGCACGCATCGCATATGGACAGTTTCTAAGCGAATACAAAATGGGCAAAGCAGAGAGATTATGCATAGAAGATGGACTCATTTATGAAAGTAATTGAGTTAACGGACTATTTATACCAAGCCTTTACAAAATAAAGAAGTGTTCCGTTTGAAAGCTCATTCAACGTTCATCCATTTTACAAACAAGTTGTTTAAAAATAGCCATACTGCAAAAAAGAACATTGAGTAGAAATAAACAAGTTTAAGAGTTTAACGAACAAGGTCCGCGCTAATTAGGAGCTTGGCTTGTTTTTTGATTATGATAACTTTAGAGTGGCTTTACCCTAGTTAGCGCAGTAAACACCTTATGTCGTTAACCGGAAATTATAATAAGAGTTAGCAGAGGATTTTGTGGAACATCTAACCATTGCCGTCGATTTTTTATTAAACCATAAGTTATTGCTTACCGTGTTAATCATTGTTCTTATTTCGATGATTAAGCGCTTAGTGATCTCTAAAATTCGTGGCGATGTTGCCTTTTTAACAGAGATCCAACGTAAGTGGATGTCGCGTACTAAAAACGGCACCTTTATTTTAATTATTGTGATTTTATTTATGCTCTGGCAAACAGAGATCAGTAAATTTGCTTTATCGGTAACGGCTATCGCCATCGCCTTTGTTGTCGCCTCGAAAGAAATCATCTTGTGCTTTACCGGCTCGATACAAAGAGCAAGCTCACGTTCATTTGTGATTGGAGACTGGATTGAGGTGGGTAAAATATGTGGCGAGGTGATTGAACACAACCTAATGGCAACGGTTATTCAAGAAATTGACTTACACCACGGCCAATACCACTTCACAGGTAAAACAGCCACCCTACCAAACAGCATGTTCTTTAGTTATGCGGTAAAAAACCTTAATTTTATGAAGCGCTATGTTTACCATGACTTCAACATCACAGTGGTTGAGTTTGTTAACTTGTATCCGCTATTTGCTGAGCTATATGAAAAAATAGAAGCACATTGTGAAGAGTTTAGTGAAGTCGCGAAGCGCTATAACAGCGTGATAGAAAAACATGCTGGTGTCGACTTACCAGGCGCAGAGCCGCACATCCACATTACCAGTGGCATTAACGGTGAGCAGTTTGTACATATTATGATTTTCTGCCCAACCGAACAGGCCATTCATTTAGAACAGTTGATCAGAGAAGACTTTATGATTGCCTACCATGAAGCTTTTGGCAAAGATGAGCGGGCTTAATTAGCTCGAATGAGTCACATCGAGCACTCGCTTGGGCATAACGGATATTATTCAAAAATGGAAACTGCAGAGTATGCCAAAGCCTTTCATAGCAGACTCTTATGAACCACCGAAGAGCTTCGACAATCCTGTTTTTCACTTTAGAGTGCTTGAAGAGCAAGTTGCTGAATTAGATTTTGAAGCCGTAATGTCTAGCCAACAAAGACTGCAAGGTATTTTTGGTTCAGGCTCACCATGGCCCAAAAGTGATATGACTCTTGAAGAAAATATCGCTAGCCTAAAAGTCCATAAGCAAGAATTTGCATTACGACAAGCTTTTGCTTATTCGGTGTTTAATAAGACAAAAAATAAATGCTTAGGCTCTGTTTATATTGACCCAAGCGATTCACCTAATTACCAATGTGTCGTCCATTTATGGATCCGTGATGATAGTATCGAGCTAGATCATGAGCTTTTCCAAACAGTCCGTAAATGGCTACAGGAGGAATGGCGATTTTCTAATGTAGCCTTTCCCGGACGATATTTTGAGG
This sequence comes from Shewanella sp. 10N.261.52.F9, assembly GCF_041471165.1. Lineage (NCBI taxonomy): Bacteria > Pseudomonadati > Pseudomonadota > Gammaproteobacteria > Alteromonadales > Shewanellaceae > Shewanella > Shewanella sp. 10N.261.52.F9. The sequence continues at coordinate 141,109 of NZ_JBFRNX010000014.1, read as the reverse complement.
AGCCAAAACCAGCTAAAAAAGTTAAATCAACTGTCGAATGTCAGCTACCAAGGAAGGAAGGATTGATTCATGTTTGCTAGTTTTATCAATAAGTTTGGTACGACTTTATACGTTCAAATATGGGAGAATCGGATTAGAGTTATCGATGTAGAAACAAATAAGTGCTTTGATGAAAAGCCTCTACTTCAAATTGACACTCACAAAAATGGCAAGAGGCAGCTCACTACTTTTGGCAATGATGCTTACGTTAATCCGCTAAATCCTTTTACCCATCCAAGAGAGTTATACCAATTAGTATAAGAAGTTGACCTACTCAGAGCGTTTTTGGCAAACTAATTCAAGGCGAATAGCTGAAAGAATGGTTGCTCCCTTGTGAAGTTATTCAACGCAGAAGTAGGCAGGCAAAAACGCTCCAGAATGGCGAGTTTTAGCGGCTCTGATGCTGCGACTTTTTACAAACAAAGAGTGAGCTTAACCCTAGTTCAACTATGCTCTTCACTCGCCGCAAACCACATGGATGTGGTGAATGTCATTAAAGCAGGAGCACTCAATGACCTTGCCTCAGAAGCGCTAAATTCTCGCTGAGCGACCAAATCTTTATACTGATTGGTATAATAGACTTTTACAGTTTCAGTTGCCCCTATCAATTAGCAAGCTATTGACGAGTTAAGTAGCGATGATAAAAAACGCAGTGCTAAATTGGCACTGCGCTTTATCTGTTTTAAATCTAATGTATTAGTTTGACCACTTGATTTGAAACTCAATCTCTTCTTCTGAGTCGCCGCGTTCATGCTCGATACTGTAAACTGCACGCACTGGCACGTATATACGCTCACCAGCGATTTGAATTTCAAATTTTTCACCAGACTCAATCGTATCCGCTAGGCGCCTAAGCTTAGCCACGAACTCTTCATTACTATAAGTTTTCTCTATGTCTCTATCTGCTTTATCACTCATTTAAATATTCCCTATCGACTTGCTAATTAATACACTGAAAACAAAAAACACCCGCTTTCAATCCAGCTTCTGCCACACTTCAACCTCTTTAAGCTCACCCTCTTCAGTGCGCTCACTGTGCCACTTATCGCCCACAATACTATAGGTGAAAGCAAATGATACACCCGGTTTAACGCCAAAAGAATTGAGTTCAGGGTATTCGACATAGTCTTTAGCAGTAAAGGTATAACTCCCCGCCCCTGCGGCCCAAAATTCGCTAACAGGCTTAGCATCTGTGCCAGTATTTTTCACCGTTGTGAAACTAAAATGCTGCGCAGATATTACTTTGATGGCACTTAGCTTTAAATCACTGTAATCAACCCATTGACCTTTTCCATCTAAGTACTTACCTGAAATAAGCTGCCAACTTCCAATAAATGGGTTTTCGCTAGCAATAGCCGTTACCGTCATGACTGACAGCAGTGAGAACCCAGCAATGATATTAATCAATATCCTGTTCAACAAAATGCAAATTCCTTTTAATTTTAAATAATTTAAAGCCCAAACTTTATCGCAGAGTCTAAGCTAATGGCAAATTAGTTTGACCTTAGTAAACCGCTTTTCCAATTAGCTGTTACCAACAACTCCATCACACCAATAACCTATTGATTATGTTTAAATTTAATTCGATTATGCTATCTATGAACTTGACTCCAAGAGTTGTTCTAAATACAAGTTGAATCATCTTTTTCTTTCTAGCTGTTATATCAATTGATATCACTACAGAAATAACACTTTTCATTATTTAATATTAGGATTAACGTAACTAACATTACTAAGCTATCTGAATAACACAATGGCTATTCGCTGGCGACGGCCATTTAAAGGAGTTCATTATGATGACACTGCTCTTTGTTTTGTTTTTAATTGCGATGATATTCGCAGTTAACAATAAACGTACCCTAGGATTTTATAGCTTTGCGATATCTCTCGTTGCCAGTATTTTTTGGTTTTTCCATCATGCTAGCGATACGTTAGCCATTTTATTATAGGTGATGACATGACAGAGCAACTATCAAGACAATTGAATGCACTCGGTGCCATTGCTATCTCTTTAGTTCTGGGGTTTGGATTTTATGCGCAATTTGCAGCTGGAGAGCTGCCCTGCCCACTATGTCTATTGCAGCGCGTAGGGTTTGTCGCAGTGATGTTTGGACTTATCTGTAATGTGATCTTTGGCCCTAGACCGGTTCATTATGCCATCATGATCTTTGCCGCTTTATTTGGCGCAGCTGTGGCGCTAAGGCAAGTGGCTTTGCATGTTATCCCAGGAACGCCTTTCTACGGCGATGCATTCTTCGCCTACCACTTTTACACTTGGGCTTTTATCACCTTTAGTATTATTGTCTTTGGTACAACGGTGATGTTGTCATTTTCATCTCAATATCAACCCACACGCTTTCAACCATTAAGGTCTATGCCATTGTTAAACCGAATCGCCGTCTTTTCTGTATTGGCGGTAACGGCGCTTAATGCGGTGAGTACTTTTGCGGAATGTGGGCCATTTCAATGCCCCGATAACCCTGTGAGTTATTGGCTATTTAGTTAACTGTCACCACTCTACCGGCATATATAAACGAAAAAGACAGCAATTAATTGCTGTCTTTTTTATCACAAGCCATCGTTAAGCCTGTGAAACTAAACCTCAGCTAATTCGGTTTGTTAAGGCTTGCCTTTAAATATTGCATCCCATCATCAATACTCACTAACGCGCTATAACCAAGCTCTTGCTTAGCGGCGCTAATATCGAAATAGTGACTGGTTGACAGCTGACGCGCGACAAAGCGTGTCATGATTGGCTCATCTTTTTTACCTAATAAACGATATACCGACTCAAGCACACAACCTGCGATATACGCCACCTGAGTTGGCACGCGTTTGCTTACAGGTGGCAAATTCTTGCACCCGAGGATTTTATTTAGCATTGCCGCCATTGTTATAGGCTCATCATTACTGAGGTAATACGCTTTGCCCGCGCAAACCGCTTGAGTTGCCTTGTCACTTTCACTAAGCCTTAGTGCTGCCAATATGTGCGCATAAGCGGCGTTACCGACATAAATCGTGTCGACCAGCTTATCTTGCTTTCCCACAAGCTTTAACCTACCTTTTGCTGCTCGCTCTAACACTCGCGGCACAAGATGAGGATCATTCGGCCCCCAAATCAGATGCGGCCTTAATGCTGTAGTGCCAAGCTGCTTACCATTACTCAGTAAATCCCCATTAGCAGCTAACATCATTTGTTCAGCTATCGCTTTAGACTCACCATAAAAATTTAAAAAATTAGCGGCATAAGGCGCCGACTCATCATTGCCATTCTCATCTACGCCAGCAAAGGTAACACTCGGTGTGCTGGTATAAACTAGATGAGCGATATTCGCTTGTTTACAAGCACTAATAATAAAGCGCGCGCCGTCAACATTGGGTGAATAATAGCTTTGCTTACAGCCCCACACTCCGGCTTTCGAAGCGACATGAAACACCAAATCGCAGCCTTGCATTGCGTTGCATAATGATTGCTCATCGGCGATATCACCTTTAAGCATATTAACGCCCATCGTGCTCAATGCAGGATAATCACCACGGGCAAAACCGGTGACCTTAATGCCGGCAGCCAGCAAGCGCTCACAAATAGCTTGCCCTAAAAAGCCGCCTGCACCGGTAACAAACGCATGACTGATATTTTGCTTAAGCGCGGTTAATGCCACTTGCTCTTGAGGTAGAAAGTCATTAAGCGCTTTAGGCATAATAACCTCATCGGTTTGAACTGAAGCAGGCAAGATAATTTATTCCTTAATTTGCTTTTGCGCCCAAACTGCCAATTTTTCTCTAAAAATCTTAGCGTTATGACGAATATCAACGGGAAAATCGGGGTGAATTAAGAATCGCTCAATCCCTTGGGTTTGCGGATGTTGCTCGGCAATCGCTTTAAGTTCGCTATAAAGCACACCTGATAGTGAACAAGCAACTGACTGCTTAAGTTCAATGCAAATTAATGGCGTGACTTTGCCAGCAACCACCACACCAACTAATGCACTGCGCTTAACATCGCTATGGGTATTAAAGATCCGCTCACTAGGAATGGAGTAGTAACGCTTTGGCTGGTTATAAGTAGTCGGTATCGCATCGGCATCAACCCTGTGAGCTTTACGGCCGCACATCCACAATAAACCGTCATTATCTAGGTAGCCTAGATCACCCATTCGATGTCGAACACTGCCATTATCTGCAATTTTAGCCACCTTAGTAGCACAATCACGTTGATAATAACTTGCACTCACCATCGGGCCTTTCACCACGATTTCGCCAATTTGATTAATGGGCAAACATAGCTCGCTCTGCCACGTATTAATGGCTTGCTCGTCGATATCAATGATAGCGATTTCAACGCCATTAATAGCTCGGCCTACACAAATACCGCCGCCGTTATCCGTTATCGCCGTGGTGTCGAACAGTTCACTACTGGCCATTTTACTGATAGGTAGCGATTCAGTCGCGCCGTAAGAGTTAAGCACTTCAACATCGGCATTTAGCATTTTGCTAAAGCGTTGAATTGACGAAATTGTTGCTGGTGCTCCGGCTGAAATAACCCGTTTTATAAAAGGTAGCTTGTGAGACTGTTGTTCACCCGCTTGGCCGAGACGCTCGATAAGCGCAGGGTTTACAAACATATTGCTGCATTGATATTTATCGATTGCGGCAAAGATAAACTCGGGGTTTGCGGTGATAGGCTTACTGGCATCCATATCTGGCACAATTGACGCCATGCCTAGTGCGGGGCCAAACAGTGAAAACAACGGGAATGTCGCTAAGTCGCGCTCGCCCGATCTGATTTGATAATCGTTTTTAAGCGCGCTAATTTGCGCTTCAAACATCTTATGTGAATACACCACACCTTTGGGTGTGCCAGTGCTACCGCTGGTAAATAAGATGGCTGCCATTGCATCGCTATCGAGCCATTGCATGGCAAATGCTTGATTATTACCAGCTGAATTGGCCGCCAATACGTGCTCTAAACTGGTTGCGCCAGTTAATGCGCCAACAAGTTTACCGCCACCGACATTAATCTGGAATTTAACGCTGGACTTACCCCAGCCAAATAAACGTCTAGCAATATGGGCTTTAGGGATCCCGATAAATGCATCGGGTTTAGCCTCAGCAAAACATTGCTTTAGGTTTTTAACTCCCATGCCGGGATCAACTAAAATGGGGATAATGCCAGCTTTAAACAATGCAAAGGTGAGACAGAAAAAGTCAATACTCGGCGTAACCATCAACACGGCTTTCATACCCGGTCTAAGACCATGATGCACCAGCGCTGCAGCAAGAGTGTCGCTCTTAGTATGCAGAGTTTGAAAGTCCATCTCTTGGTATTGCAGACTACTTACCGAATGGCCGTTCGATTGCTGGACAGCAACCGCGAGTGATGTAGGGATCGTTTCTGCGGCACTAACTAAATGACGGCACAAATTTGCGCCGTCATTTTTTATATTGCTCTGACTTACCATCGCGATTAGGCTACCGATTCTTGCTTAGCATCTGTCGTTGACGCTTCGGTTTCTGCGATAAAATCTTTGATATGACCAATCACTTCATCACTGGCATCTTCAAGAATGTAGTGACCGCAATCGCTAAACTCATGCACCTTGGCATGCGGCATTCTTTGTTTCCACTCGGTTAAGAAGTGCTTGTCGAACACGAAGTCTTGTAAGCCCCAACAGATCACCGTTGGTACATCTTGAAACTCAACTAAGCTCGCCGCAATATCTGATACCAAATCATAATTACGGTCACCCGGCTTTAACGGAATATCTTGTACAAAACGTAATGTCGAAATACGATTTGCCCATGAGTTAAATGGTGCAACATAGGCTTCACGAATATCTTTATGCATAGCTTTACGTTTTACACCCACATAAGATGCAGCCGATGAAAATGCATTAAACCCACGCACTAAGAATGTACCTAGCAGGGTATTACGACAAATAGACAGCGCCCATGGGAATGGCTTGCTAACTGGCAAATGGAATGCGCCAGTATTCAGAATAACCAAACGCTTAATGCGATCAGGATAGCGCGCAGCGTAACCCATACCAATCATTCCGCCCCAATCATGAACCACTAAAGTGATGTTTTCTTTAACATCTAGGTGCTCAAGTAGCGCTTCTAAATCGTCAATACGGTTTTTAAGGGTGTAATCATAACCACTGTCATCAGGCTTATCAGATAAACCACAGCCAATGTGATCAGGCACAATACATTGATGCTTATCGCTCAATGCGCTGATCAAATTGCGGTAATAGAAAGACCAGCTTGGATTGCCATGTACCATAACAACTGGCTCGCCTTGACCTTCGTTAACGTACTGAAGCTTATTGCCGTTTCTATCTAAATAATTGCGTTTAAAAGGGTGCAGAGTGTCTAGCATGACGTTTCCTATCTTTCTTATACTTGTCGTACGTTGTGTAAGCTCAGTGGCTAACCTAAGGTTTGAGGGAAATAACACGAGCATTTCTGCTCGCGTTAAACATGCCTTACCACTTAAGGCCTAACATCATGCAGTTCAAACCACTGCCTATACCTAAAAAGCTCACTTGATCGCCGCTCTTTAAGAAGCCTTGATCGTGTGCCATAGCTGCTGTCACAGGTAATGAAACCGTGCCCATGTTGCCCAGCAACTTATAGGTTGGAAACTCTTTTTCTTCCGGAATATTTAATGCACTAAGTACGTTACGACGGTTTGATGCACCTACTTGATGACAAATCACTTTATCGACTTGTTCAACTAGCCAGTTGCGTTGCTCTAGGAAATGACTCCAAGTATGACGAGCAAGCTCAACACCTTCTTTAAGCAGTGCAACACCGTTAGTACGCATAAATTCGCGGTACAACTGAGGGCCAGCTTCTTCAAGACCCCATTGGCATAAATCATAATGTTCTGGCGCCGATAGATGGCTAGCACCTAATAGCTGGTGTTGACGATTGCCTTTAAGGTTTAAACTGCCGTCGGTCAACAAGACTGCCACGGCGCCTGAGCCACCAGTTAGCGTTGCTAATGACTGCGCATAATTTTGCATTGTCGGTTCAGCCAGCATTTTATCGATGGTGATATCGACAATATGACGCGCTGATTCACAAGACACCACAAGGCCGGCTTTAATTTGACCAAGCTCAATGCGGTTAGCGATATCTAAAATGCCCGAAAGCACACCCAAACAAGCGTTACTGATATCGTAAATAGCCGTGTCTTTAGAGACGCCAAGCTCGGCAGCAATACGGCATGCTGTTGCAGGCTCATGTTGATCGCGGCAAACACCGGTATAAACCACTGCGCCTAAATCGCTAATCTGTACGCCTGTTTCAGCAATGGTCTTATGAGCCGCTGCTAACGCTCCATCAGATAAACGATGGCCCTTTGGCCACCAGCGTCTTTCATGTATTCCGGTTAACGTGGCAAGTTGCCCCATTGGAATACGAAACTTTTGGTATAACGGCGCTAAACGAGACTCAAGCTCTGAAGTCGACACAACTTCTGGCGCTAGCTCGTAGGCCATACTATTAATAAAAACGCGGGAATATTTCATGAAACTGCTTTTAGTCGCTCACAAGATTGGCGGATAAACAGCCTATCAAGATTGTTATTTATTATTAACCAGCCATTTGAGCAAGAAAATCCCAATGATTCAATAAAAAACCGCATTACTGAGATCTTTTAATCAGATTATTCTTAGCCTTCACTGTATAAATGGCATCACTTTTCGCGCGGATTCAATCACAGCTAACTTAATTACAACTTAATAAACAATTTGTTACAGCAAGATTAAATTAAGCCAGCCCGATTTTTCTATTTAAATGCGTGAATTAACGCATTTCGTGGTGTAATACTGTTTGCACAAAATTCACTCAAATTTACCTGATAGCCCTGCTCTTCTAAGAAGCAAACTCTGTCAAGCAATAACCATTGTTCGAGAACGGCCCTAAAAAGATGAGCAACCAAATCAATTCTGCGAGTGAGTCTTTGACGCTGCTCACCGAGCATCAGATAAAGCTCAAAATCGATATTTACAGGTAAGCTTAGCGCTTTAGCCTTTGCAGCCCAGTGACAGAAGTCACTAAAGTCGCCATTTAACTGACTTTGCTTAATCGATGGCACAGGCAAATATTCGTCGCAATCACGTACCTTACGCTGTAGTGCATCAAAGCCTAAACGCCAGGCCATTTCTTGCAGGCGATAAGCATTATGCTTGTCATTGGCAATGACACTTTGTTGCAAAGGTAACTGCAGATCCGCGCGGCTTAACTTAAGTTCACTGGCTTGGGCAACTTTAGAAAGGGCTTTATATTGTTTGTCTCTGATTAAATGATAACAACACGGCGAGATCACTAATTGTTTAGTGCCAGCATCCGTTGCATGCTTAAGTAGCTGCACATGTAAGTCTCCACAAGCATGCAGGGCTACTGCTAACTGCTCACGATGAAGTTGCTCACTTTGGCCCGCAAAGGCATCAGCGCAAATAAAGCGCTGGGGTAACAGCCATTTCTCTGCAAATTCCTCACCCGCACTGCATAAGCTTTGCTGCCACTCAAGACTCACAACTTCTCTATGCTGCGCTTTAGCAATTAACCTACCTAGATGACCTTTACCCGCGCACCACTCAAGCACTGGAGTGCTATCTAGCGGTAATTGTGCCACAAAGGCATTAATTTGTTGCCACTTACGTCCTTTAATATGGGCGCTAAAGTGCGGCTCATCGGTATCATCAAGTAGCTGAGTATACTTATGACTTGCTACATCCTTAAGACTTAAAGTGGCATCCGTACCAATCGCCGACTGCGAAAATAGCGCTAATGGCCATCTTAAGCCCTTATCCGCTAGGTCGGCTGCAAGTGCACCAAGCAAAGTCTCATTTAGACTGATTTGGCAGGCATCGATGCTATCAAGCTTATCATCGTCTAATTGCCATACCGTTTCTGCAAGCTTGGGAAAATCACACTGCCAAGGTAGCGCTTGGCAATCAAAGCTACGGCTGCGCCACAACTGCTGACTCTGCGTGAGTAAGCCGTCCAGTTGTTGCAATTTTTGCTCTGCACTTTGAGGCTCAGCGCAATCAACAGAATCTTGAGTTAAAAAAGGGCTCATATGAAATGAGGTTTTCCTGCATTCGGGTTTAGAAATAAAACGGGCACCATAAAAGGTGCCCGAGAGTGTAGCATGAATAGGACTTATCGACGCTATTTCGCGGACTCAGCTTTAGTGGCAGGTTTTAGCACTGGCTTAGATAGCTTTTTAACTTGCATACGTTTACCAAGCCAAACACCTAAACCTAACGGAGCAAAAAACACCACAACTAAGAACAGTACAAAGTACAAAATTAAGCTTTTAAGGGTTTTAGTGATCTCTTGAAAAACCACTTCTACCGCATTTTGCGAAATTTGCTCTAAATCGACTGCCGCAGCCGCACGTTCACGCGCAACCATGGCTTCTAATGCTTGACGTTCATTTTTCACCATTAGCTCTAACGCTTGGCGCTCGACAGATAGCTGTTTCAACTTGTCGTCAGTGTCAGCGCTAAGCTGAGCTAACAATGGCGTTAACTCTTTACGCATATCGACTGCCAATGACTGCATCATTTCAGGGCTTTGCGCCATTAATTGCTGAAACTTAGCTGACGTGTCACTAATACTGGTTAACGTGCGCTGGATTTCATCAGCATTGATATTTGAGTGCAGCGCGTAAAGCTCTGCTTTCCAGCCCAATATTTTAGGCATTTGCTCGGCAATCATTGCCATTCGGTCAGAAATATCACTCATGACCTCTGGCACAGTACCAAAGGTGGTAACTGCATCAAATTCACTAATTTGATGAAACTCAAGCCAGTCGGTAAACGCCGACTCTCGGGCGAACGCCATATCCTTAATCGGATGGCTAGCGACATATTGCTTCACAAACTCTTTATTTTTCTTGAAGTTTGTCCCACCGAGCTTTTGTACTGTCCGCTCAAACTGATCGCGTAAATTTTTACTTGTTTCAACTGCAGCTGATTGCTGCTCTGCAAACAAATTTTTGCCCGCGCCAGTATCAAAGAACTGCGCCATCTGCTCTGTAAACACCCAGGTATCAACCATAGCTGCAGTAGGCGACGCTTGGAAAATCGTATGTTGCAGGTTTTGCTCAGCATTAATCTTCCACATCAAGGTGTTAGATTGTACTGGAATACTGTCAGTATTACGCTCAATCAGATCTGCCGCACTTTCTACTTGGCTATAGAAAACCGTACTAAAGTCACGGCTAAACACGCGCATATTAAGTTGATCTTTAGGCAATGGTTCAATACCACTTTCCAATTTTACTTCTAATAACGAACACGCGTTAAGTAGCACTGCTGCAACAGCAACCACACAAAAGCGAAACATCGCTTTCATAACTCCTCCAATAAACATACAAAATACTGAAATTTAAGGTTAAAAATACCTTTTAATTCAATTCTACCATCGGTTTATTTCGTTACCTATTGCTAACTCAATTATGGACTAATAACAGTGGTTATGAATACTACATGGTAAGATTATAATAGCCGTACTAAAGATAAAGCATTTATAAAGGCTAGCAGTTTAACTTGTAAGATAATTGCCACTCCCCTATCATCCGCTGCAAATTCGAACAAAAATGAATATCAGTAAATGAAACAATCTCCGTGTGTCGCCAAATGTGGCCTAAATGATGACGATTACTGTATGGGCTGCTACCGTCATATCGATGAAATCGTTGGCTGGGCTCAAGCGAGTGATGAACGTAAAACGGTAATTTGGCAAAACGTCAATCAACGTAAAGCCAGCATGCAAGGCGGAGAAAACAGCGCTATCTTAAGTCGTGATAAGTGGTTGGAAGCCGAAAGCAGACTGGAAAAAACGGACCAATAATGTTTTTATTCTGGCAATAAAAAAGCCGCTGATAGCGGCTTTTACTAGATTAAACAGAGTTACTTCTTCAACATACTTTTTAAATCAGCAAACGGATTATATGTCGCTGCTTCAACTTTGGTTTCAGTGGTTGAACCATATTGAATCAACTCTTCAAACTTAGAATGCTCATTGTCATGACAATAAAGACAAAGTAGCTCCCAGTTAGACCCATCTGATGGATTATTATCGTGATTATGATCGCGATGATGCACCGTCAACTCTCTTAGGTTGGCATTGTTAAATTCACGAGTACAACGACCACAAACCCAAGGATAAAGCTTCAACGCTTGTTCGCGATAACCACCTTCACGCTTGGCTTTATAATCTCTAGCTTCGGCCAATACTCGATCTAACTTACTCTGCCCTTGATTTGTCGACATTACATTTCTCAATTAAAGTTTGTTACCTAGAGCCAATTATATCACTGACTCTAGGGAAGTTTCACCGCAAATTACTAACTAACCTTTTGCCAATAATGGCAGGCTAAGCGTTAGTTTCACTGCTTAAATACTCTGAGCTTGATAAGTGTAAGTAATGTAAGTATTTCTCATACTGAGTCACTACATCCGCCAAGATCTGTTCTTGAGTAAAGCCCATTACGTCATAGTGCTGACCACCGTGCTCTAGGAACACTTCCACGCGGTAGTAGAAGTTATCACCATCATCATTGCTAACATCACTGTCTAACGGATTAGAGATGGTATAAGCACGAATACGCAGGCCGTAGACAAAGTCATTATGCTCTTCACTATGCACCACAAAACGGACGCGATTATCGAAGTTTAAGATCTCTGCCGAAATCGAGCGACTTAAGAAACTTTCACATACTTTTGATAATGCAGGCTGCGCCACATCATCCAAGAAGTCTTGCGCTTCTTGCTGGCTAGGGTGAGACAGCAATACATCAATATGTGACTCCCAACTAACGTTGGTCTTAGTAAACTGCACACTAGTGTTGTGAGACTGGACGCTGTTGATCTTAAGCCAGTCATCTTTAAGCGCAATATACAGGCCAAAGCACATCAATAACATTACGATTAAGAATGGTAATGCACTGGCTATTGCTGCTGTTTGTAACGCTTGTAAGCCACCCGCGAGCAATAGAACCGATGCCACAACACCTTGCATTAACGCCCAGAAAATACGTTGCCATACTGGTGCATTATGGTCGCCACCTGATGTCAGGTTATCAATAACCAATGAACCTGAGTCAGACGAAGTAACAAAGAAAGTCACGACTAAACACAGAGCGATTGACGAAAGTAATGTAGAGAATGGCATATGCTCAAAAAACACAAATAGTGCAACTGAGACATCTTTTGAAACGGCATCAGATAGATACGTCGCACCACCAGAAATCGCTTCAATCGCGCTGTTACCAAAACCAGTCATCCACATGAATGTCAATGCTGATGGCACGAACAGCACACCCACTAAGAATTCTCGAATAGTACGGCCACGAGAAACTCGGGCAATAAAGGTACCAACAAATGGTGACCATGAGATCCACCAGCCCCAATAAAGTAGAGTCCAACCACCAATCCAGTCATTCTTCTGCTCGTAAGCATACAAGTTAAATGTTTTACCTACGATATCGCTAAGATAGGCACCGGTGTTTTGTACAAACGCCTGCATTAACTCTACTGTTGGGCCAAAGATAAATACAAACACTAGCAATAAAACAGCGAGAAGAAGGTTTAGCTCACTTAAACGCTTAACGCCTTTATCTAAGCCAGAGAAAACCGATATTGTAGCAATGCTACAGACACCAATAATCAAAAAGACTTGAACCGTCGTACTGACAGGTACATCTAACAAATAATTAAGACCAGAGTTAAGCTGTAATACACCAAAACCTAGTGATGTCGCCACACCAAACATAGTACCTAATACTGCGAAGGTATCGACAGCATGGCCAATCGGGCCATAAATCTTGTCACCAATAAGCGGGTAAAGTGCACTTCTTGGTAATAATGGCAGCTTATGACGATATGAGAAGTACGCCAAACTAAGCGCGACTACTGCATAAATGGCCCAAGCATGGATCCCCCAATGGAAGAAGGTGATCTTCATTGCATCTTTTGCTGCTTGAATTGTCATAGGATCAGCATCAGGCGGCGCCATATAATGCATCACGGGTTCTGCAACTCCAAAGAACATAAGACCAATACCCATACCTGCTGAGAACAACATAGAGATCCAGCTTTTATAGGTGTAATCGGGTTCAGAATGGTCAGGGCCGAGTTTAATGTCGCCGAAACGACTGACCATGACAAAAATAATAAATATTAAAAAGACTGCCACGCCTAAGATGTAAAGCCAGCCCGCTTTAAGTTCAAACCAGGATTGAGCGGTTTTAAAAACATCTTGGGATTGAGTCGGCCAAATAGCACAAACGGCTACCATTAAGGTGATTAAAATAACTGATGAAAAAAAGACGGGTGGATTAATGCTCGATTTTATCGACATAGAATTACCGGGGTTGATGAAGTACACGCAATTGTTCTAACTTTGCGTGACGAGGCCGCCAGAAATTTAAGCGTATTTATTAGTAATACACTGGCGGAGTTATTCATGTGCAGTTCTACTCGCAAATGGTACTCAGCTAAAGTCTGTTTTATAAGCAAAAGTGAGTCCTTTATTATAGAAAATACTTCTGATTAATTAACATCTTATACCCATCAACAAAATAGCACTTAAGCCCTAGTAGCTAGCGCAAGCTAAAGAAATAAGCACTTACTTACCTTGAAAGGCATAACAAATCACATTGAATAACTAAACCTAAATAAACCAGCTTACTGGCGCGCTCAGCTATTAAATGGGATTTCATTTACGGGAAGCAACAACACAAAATTCACTTACACTATACATTATTTATCGTACTAAGGATTTCGTCTATAGCTCAAAAACAAAAAAAGCAGCTTATCGCTGCTTTTTTGTATCGCCAAAGTCAACAATTACCCAAAACTGTGAGGTTAATCGCATTGCGTTTTATTAACAATCGCGCGAGCACAGAAAACAACTGCTTATAAACTTTAAAATTTAAGGTCTTTTTCCATCTCTTCATATGAGATATGGCGTACATCTTTACCTTTCACATAGTAAATGATGTACTCACAAATATTCTGACAGCGATCTCCGACACGCTCTACTGCGCGAGCCGCCCATAATACGTCCAGCACTTCAGGAATTGAACGAGGATCGGCCATCATATAAGTCATCAATTGACGAATAATACCTTCGTATTCTTTATCGAGCTTAGTGTCTTCTTTATGCAACTCAAAAGCGACATCAGCATCCATACGCGCTAATGCATCGAGGGTTGAGTGCAATGTACGGGTCGCATGACGTCCCATATTTTCAATGCTCACCAGTAGCGGTTGCTGATTCTTAGAACGCTTATCCATAGCAGCTTTAGCAATTTTTACGCAGGCATCGCCAATACGTTCTAGATCGGTAATGGTCTTTGAAATGGCCAACACTAAGCGTAAATCACTGGCTGCGGGCTGGCGCTTAGCTATAATACGGGTGCATTCCTCGTCAATGGCGACTTCCATACCATTAACTTTATGATCGCCATCAATAACCTTTTGTGCAAGTTCAGCATCTAAAGCACCTAACGCATCTAACGATTGTTCAAGTTGGCGTTCAACCAGGCCACCCATAGCTAAAACACGGTTACGAATATCGTCTAGTTCAGCATTAAACTGACCTGAGATATGTTTATTTAAATTCATGTTTTCCATTGCATTAATATCCTATCTCAATTAACCGTAACGACCGGTAATGTAGTCTTCGGTCTTTTTCTTCTTCGGCGTGGTAAAAATGGTGTTAGTGTCTGCATATTCAATCAATTCACCCATATACATAAACGCAGTTTGATCAGACACACGTGCGGCTTGTTGCATGTTATGCGTTACGATAACAACCGTATATTTCGATTTAAGGTCGGTAATCAACTCTTCAATCGTCAGTGTTGAGATAGGATCCAGCGCAGATGTTGGTTCATCAAGCAGCAATACTTCTGGCTCGATAGCAATGGCGCGAGCAATCACCAAACGTTGCTGCTGACCACCCGATAAGCCAAAAGCGTTATCATGTAATCTGTCTTTTACTTCATCCCAAATCGCTGCGCCGCGCAGTGAACGCTCAGCGGCATCATCGAGATCACGACGGTTATTTACCCCTTGTAAGCGAAGACCATAAACCACGTTCTCGTAAATCGATTTAGGGAATGGGTTTGGACGCTGGAATACCATGCCTACATTACGGCGCAGCGCTGCTACATCAACTTTCTTATCGTAAATATTTTGCCCATGCAGCATGATCTCACCACCAATATGGCAGTTATCGACTAAGTCGTTCATGCGGTTAATACAGCGCAGTAGTGTGGACTTACCACAACCACTTGGGCCGATGAAAGCCGTGACTTTTTTCTTAGGGATCTTCATCGACACATCAAACAGTGCCTGCTTATCGCCATATTTAAGATCTAAGTTACGGATCTCTAAGGCTGTTTGTTCTTGAGTTAAGTTTTCTAGGTCTAGCATATCAGTCTTCATTACCGATTGATCTATTGAAATCATGTTCTGTCCTACTGCTTAGGATAATCGTCAATTAATGCTCAAGCGAACGATATTTTTCGCGTAAGTGGTTTCGTACAGCAATGGCGGTTAAGTTAAGCGCCACAATTACCGAGACCAAAAGGAATGAAGTAGCGTATACCAACGGACGCGCTGCTTCGACGTTAGGGCTTTGGAAACCAACATCGTAGATGTGGAAACCTAAGTGCATGAACTTTCGTTCTAAATGCACAAATGGGAAATTCATATCAATCGGTAGTGTTGGCGCAAGCTTTACCACACCCACTAACATCAATGGTGCAACCTCACCCGCCGCACGAGCAACCGCTAAAATTAAGCCAGTCATAATCGCAGGACTTGCCATTGGAATAATAATTCGCCATAGGGTTTCAGCTTTGGTTGCACCAAGCGCTAAGCTACCTTGGCGCACAGAGCTTGGAATGCGGCTTAATCCCTCTTCTGTTGATACAATCACCACAGGCAGAGTTAAAATCGCCAAAGTTAAGGCGGACCAAATCACACCTGGCGATCCAAAGGTTGGAGCAGGTAAAGCCTCAGGGTAGAACAACTGATCCAGCGTGCCACCAAACATATAAACAAAGAAACCTAAACCAAATACACCGTAAACAATTGAAGGTACACCGGCTAAGTTAATCACCGCGATACGGATCATTTTAGTCACAGGGCCTTTCTTAGCGTATTCATGTAAGTAAATAGCAGCGATAACCCCAAACGGCGTGACAATCACAGCCATCAGCATGACCATAAATACGGTACCAAAAATTGCCGGGAATACACCGCCTTCAGTGTTGGCCTCACGTGGGTCGTCGCTTACAAATTTACCAACGCCAATAAACCAATGGCCGATTTTTCCCATCACACCTAAACGGTTGGCGTAAGTCACATCTAAAATACTGTCTAGCTTTAAAGTCACTTCTTCACCGCGCATATCACGGATAACAACTGCGTCTCTGCCCGCTGCCGTTTTTAGTGCGAAGAACTCTTTCTCTACAACTTGGTATTCAGCATTAAGTTTGGCACGTGCCGCATCAATCTCGGCTTTTCGAGTGTCTGTTAGCGCGTTGTCTAGTTCGTAACGACGCGACTTTAAACGTAAGTTTTCTAACTCGTAGTTAATTGAGCCTATCACGCCTTTTTGCAAGTCAAGCGCTTGATCATTAAGCTCTACAGCGCGATCAATATGAGATTCAAAATCCGCCTCGATATTTTGCGAGGTTGAACGCTTACCATCTTCTATGATCGCTACCGGGTAGCCATAAAAATCGCCATTTTTACTGCGTTCAATCACAGCAATATCATTGGGCTTAGAGCGTGAAATAATATCTGTCGCTAAAATCCAGCGGAAATCTAAGCCGACAAACTCACGGTTACCCGTTTTAACCAAATAACGAGTAATGTTCTCACCCACTTCAGATTCAAACTTATGTCCAGCAGCTATTAAACGCTCTGTAGGCACTTCTTCTTTATCGTAAACTTCACCAATCAAGGTATAACGCTCGCCTTGCTGACTTTTCATCTCCCACTGATAAATATCAGCAGGCCAAAAGTAACTGAGACCACGCCACGCTATCAGCAGCAACAAACCCAGAACTGCAATCAAACAGACGCTAACTGCGCCGCTGGTCATCCAAATCCAAGGTGACCCCGATTTAAACCACTTACCCATTAGCTAAACCTCTTAAGGCATTTGCCGAAATTGTATTTAGTGAAATTTTATTCAACATCATTTTCTTATCATCCATAACAATGGGGTTAAAGTGAGCTATAACGTTCACGTAAACGCTGTCTCACCACTTCCGCAATCGTGTTGAAGAAGAAAGTAAAGATAAACAATACAAAGGCCGCTAAGAACAGCACTCGGTAATGCGAGCTGCCAATGGCAGATTCTGGCATTTCAACCGCAATATTCGCAGCGAGCGTACGCATACCTTCAAACACACTCCACTCCATTATCGCCGTATTACCCGTAGCCATCAGTACAATCATGGTCTCACCGACAGCACGGCCAAGTCCCATCATCACCGCCGAGAAAATACCTGGGCTGGCCGTTAGCAACACTACCCGAGTCAAAGTCTGCCAAGTCGTTGCACCGAGTGCCAAACTACCGTTTGATAAATGACGTGGCACTGAAAATACGGCATCTTCGGCAATAGAGAAAATAGTAGGAATAACCGCAAAGCCCATCGCAATACCGACCACTAAAGCGTTACGTTGGTCGAACGTAATACCTAGCTCGTTAGTGATAAACATACGTGTATCACCATCAAACAGGGCTAACTCTAGTGTTGGGCTAATAGCAAATGAGAACCAACCGATAAAGATAATCACTGGCAGTAACATTAGTTCTTGATACGTTTCAGGTAGACGCAGCTTCCACGTCGCTGGCAGTTTATGCCAAGCAAATGCGGTGCTTAATATCGATATGGGCAGTAAAACTAACAAGGTTAATATGCCGGGCAAGTTGTCTTCAATTAACGGCGCTAACCAAAGACCCGCTAAGAAACCTAAAATCACCGTTGGCAGTGCTTCCATGATTTCAATGGTTGGTTTAACGATTGCGCGCACTTTAGGTGACATGAAGTAAGCGGTATACACCGCACCAGCAATAGCTAAAGGTGTCGCAAACAGCATGGCGTAAAGTGCGGCTTTCATGGTACCAAACGCCAATGGCATTAAGCTTAGTTTAGCTTCAAAGTCATCTGAGCCCGAGGTTGACTGCCATACATATTTAGGCTCTGGGTAGCCTTCGTACCATACCTTTTCCCACATCGCACTCCAAGAAACCTCTGGGTGAGTGTTTGATACGCTAAAGAGATTGAGTTTGCCATCAGCCTCAACAACCAAAGCATTTGAGCGAGGGCTAAATCCTAGGGTTCCTGGGTTATTTAGCTGAAAGTTTTCTGAAAACAACTCTCTTTCACTAGTGGTATATAACAGGCTTAATTTACCCATTTCAGTAATAGTGACAAAGCTTTTGCGATAAAACTCTGAGGCTACACTGGCGATATCACCTTCAACTTCAAAGCTGCGGATCTCTTGATATTGACGGCCTTGCTCACCATTTACTTGGAAGTATTGCTGTACCAGCCCAGTGTCATAGCTCACAAGTAATGAACTCGCTCCTGCCAATAGAGTGACGTTGGTGACTTTGGCGTTAGCACGAGCCAGCGATAAAACTTGACTTAGCTGAACCGCTTCCGCATCGCGAATGTCGTAAATGAATAGTTTATTGTCTGAGCTTAAGATCAACTGGCGTTGATCAGGCGTCATTAGCTGTTGCTGCACATTAACCGGTGAGTCAGGAATGATGCTGTTATATCCCACCCACTCCACTTCTTCGGTCATCATGTTTTCCTCACCCTCTTGGCGAGAAAGATGCCAAATCTTGTCATCGGTTTGATAAACAAAACTCATTTTGTCGCTGCTGTAATCAAATACCAGCCTGTCTAATGCTCTACCTAACGGATCGACCGTTAAGGCTTCATTACCATTAGCAAAACGAATTCTAGGTGTGATCAGTCGCTTGTCATTTGGGTAAGTCACCCCAAACTCCACCCCTGCAATAATTACCTGACCATTATTTAAGCCAAGAGCAAAACGTTGCTCGCTAGGCATAGCCGCAGAGCTACTTACTACATGAGTCCCTGCTGGTGTATTAATTTGCTCACTTCTTAATAGTTGTGATGTATGCGTATCATAAAAATCAACTTTACCAAGTTGCGATACTCGATACATGATTTCATTTTGCTCATCACTACCCACCATTAATGCTGGCTGGCTATCATGAAACTCAGCACTAACGACTGGAGCGACTTCAGCACTATCGAAGATTGGCTTTACCACATAAAGTAGATAAAAGAAGATCAATAGCAGCGCCACAAATACCATGGTACCACCTACGGTGACACCAATTTGGGCTGCTTTATCCTTGATTGCTCTGCGTGAACTACCGTTGTTTATCAACAGGTTTTTCGCAGCAGGTCCAGGTTGAGTTACCTGAGTTTCCATTAAGAACCTCGATTATTCTAAAGCCAGTCAAACTTTAACTGGGATTGTATTAACGACTATGCTAACACTAGGGATATGTCGCGTTTAAAATCAAAATCTACATACGCATATTTTAATGTGGTGCATTATATGACGCAAAAATGACACTAGTGTTACAGCCGTGAACTAAAACCTGATCAACATTCAATAAGATCACCAAATAAAATGCTCAGAAAAATTGAGCTATCTATTTAAATTTTTTACAAGAATATACGGATTGATGCGATAAATAATGGAGTAATATTAAATGTTAAGATATCTAGTTACCCTGCAAGCAAAAGACCGTGAAGGCTTAGTAGAACAAATAGCCCATTCAGTCAGCCGTCATGGCGGTCATTGGTTAGACTCTGAACTGCGCCATATTGATGGAATTTTTGCTGCAATTTTGCTTCTAGAAGTACCATCAGGTCAGTGGGATGAGCTGATTGAAACTCTGGAGCTTCTAGAGGGGGTTTCCCTTACTTACTCTAAAACGAGTAAGCCTTTACCTAAAAATAAGCATGTTAGCTACTCACTCGTAGCCTATGACAGGCCCGGTTTAGTACATGAGATATCTAACAAAATCAGTGCTCTTGGGATTAATATTGAGCATATGAGTACCCGCTATGAAAGCGCCAGTCACACCGGTATTGCACTGTTTAGAGCCGACTTTAACGTCAGTATGCGAGATCTTAACGATGAAGAACGGCTAACCCAAGCTTTACACGATATGGGTGATGATGTTGTTCTTGATAACTTGTCACAAGATGGTGCCGCTTAAATAAAATCATAAGCCTAGCGACTTAGCTAGGCTTTGCTACACAGCAATCCAGCCGCTTAGCAGCTACTTTATGTAAACCCTCGGGTTAGTTTGTCCCCATTGGGTATAGATTTCAGGAAAAATAACCTCTGCGTTCTTTTCAAACTCCGGCGCTAAAATACTTTCCTGCCCTTGATAACCAAACAGAACCACTTCATCTCCTTCCTTAACACCAGCCAAGTCAGTAACATCAATCATTGCTGTATTCATTGAAATGACACCGGTGACTTTAGCACGCTGACCATTAACCAACACATCGGCTGTATTGCCCATTTTACGTGGAAATGAATCACTATATCCCACGGGTAAGTTTGCAAGAATTGAATCACGTTTAAGCGTCACAGTAGAGTCATAACCGACTGTTGCACCTTTTGGTAAATCTATCAGTGCTGCGATACGGGTTTTGAAAGTAAAAATAGGCGGAAACTCAGGATTAGTAGGTTGGTCACCAAAAAGCACACCACCTGGACGCACCATGTCAAAATGCGCTTCTGGTACATTTAAAGCAACATAAGAGTTGCCTGCATGAATCGTGATTTCATTACGCTCAAGCCCCGATTTTTCAATGACCTGTAACGCACTATCGTAAAATGATTTTGACTTAGCTAACACTTCATCACGGTTATAGTTGGGGAAATGCGTCATGATGCCAACGACTTCAAGATTGCTTGTAGCTGCAATAGTCAATGCTTCATCAAGCCCCGCATCAGTGCTTACATCAACACCATTTCTTCCCATACCACCGCTTTTGAGCACTAAATGTACCTTCAAAGGGTTCCCAAGTTCAGCGGCCATTGCAGACAAAAGCTGTGCTTGATTAACATCACCGACAAACTCTTCAACACCATATTGAAGTGATTCACGGATCTCCGCAATTGACGCTGAGCGCACTCGCATCAATTCACCTCTAAAGCCAGCATCACGCACGATTCTAATTTCTTCATTACTAGTAACGCCAATACAAGGAATGTTATTAGCTAATATTGTTGGCATTAATCCCGCAATGCCATTGCCGTAGGCATCGGCTTTCATGATTGCACACACTTTCACATTCGATTTAATGTGATTTTTTAGCTCTTTAATATTGGTGTCAAATTGGGTGAGATTAATTTCAAGCCAGCTATTAGCAGTTTGAGTCATATTTATTGACGCTGCGCCATCGGCAGCTAAAAAGGGAGCTGCCATTGTAGAAAAAGAACACGAGGATGCAATTAACATAGCAATAATGGTGTATTTGGTATTCATAAGTGTTTGATTAGTAGGTTTATAAATTATAATTACGCCGTTTTTTAGCACACTGGCGGCTTTATCCATACTTTATAAAAACCACTATGCAATCTAAGTCACATTATCTGAATAAACAACATTGTTAAGCGATAAACTATTTACACAATTACGGCTAACAAGCCTTACTTGTCAGCATGTTAGGTGACATTATTATCGAGTGAATTCTAAGTGACTAATTAGAAAAATCGCGGAAAGAGTAGCGCTGTTAGCCAGTTATCAATGACAACTGGCTATTTTGACAAGTCTTATATTTATATGCCTTGCAACATGAAAGGTTTCACTTACTGAGCTCTGCTGCGGTATCAACAAAAATACCTTGAATATCTTTTGCTTCTCGTTCTGTTTGGCCGCCATGCTTTAAGAAAGCACTAATGATAGCCTGCGTTTTTTGCTCTTTTGCACGCTCTAAGAAATAACGTAGTTCGAGTTCAGCACCTGCTTCTTCATCGATAATTGAGCGATGAATAATCTCTTTGTACATAACAATATCACGCACTTCCAGACCAGAAATAACGGCTAGTATTTGTGTTAAAAATGCCTCTATCTCTGCACTTGGTACAAACTGAGTGATGATATTGAGCGCTTCTGCTTGCTGAGCTGTAAAATCATTGCCCAACAGCAATGCCTGTAATGCTTTACCTTTACCTAGACGTCTAGCAAACTGCACCGCACCTTGACCACCGGTTGGAATATTGACGTGCACCTCAGGCTGAGCAAAAGCAGAGTTTTCCGTGCCATACGCTAAGTCACATGCCATCACAAACTCATTACCGCCGCCGCGTGCTACGCCATCAACAACTGCAACCGATAACTGCTTCATTGCCTTGATGTTAGCAATCATGTGATTAAACTCAATTGATGCAGCTTGACCGCCTTGTGTGCCATTAATGACATTCAAATCTAAATGCGCTAAAAAGAAATGCTCATGCAATGACTTAAACACTACGACTTTAACGTCACGATTGTCTTTTAGTGAAAGAACATAAGCATTAATTTCATTGATAAGATCAATAGTTAATACATTTACCGGAGGGTTGTTAATCGTAACTGTTGCAATGTAATTTTCAGTGCTAATAGATAGTGTTTTCATGTGTAACCTCATTCAATTCATAATTGTATTCAGAAAGACAAAAGATGATTAAGTGCAGAAGACCTTTGCTGCAATTAATCCTTTTGTTCTTGGTATGGAGTGACTATAGAATTGTTATTGATGATTAAAAATACTAATATAGGCACATTATTGATGTTATTTTTGCACCAATTGAAGTTTATAGGTGCTTATGGACATTTCAAGTCGATTATTATTGCTATTAGAAGTCGTTGAACTCGGCTCTTTTACTAAGGTTGCTGAGCAGCGGAATTTAGATAGATCTGTTATTTCAAAGCAAATTAGCCGCTTAGAAGAGGAGCTCGGTGTTAGGCTACTCAACCGCACCACCCGTTCACTGGCGTTAACTGCTGCTGGCGATGAGATGTTAAATCAAGCCAAAAGCCTGCGAACACTGCTAAACAATAGTTATCTCATTGCACAAAACTATCATTCGCAACCAAAAGGTTTATTGCGGATCACCAGCTCAAGTCTATTTGGCAGGCAATATGTGCAGCAAGCAGCCTTGATGTTTCAGCAGCAACATTCAGAAGCTGAAGTAGAATTGCGCCTAGAAGATAGATTAATCGATATGATTGGTGAGCGGTTCGATATTGGTTTTAGAGTCGGTAAGCCAAAGACATCAAATTTAATTAGTCAAAAAATTGCCCGTAACCGGTTATTAATTGTCGCCTCTCCAGCCTTTATTGAGCGTCATGGAACAATCACAACTTTAGAGCAACTTGAAAACTTACCCGCTGCAGTGTTTGCTGCGCCCGGGTTATTACTTGATAAATTTACTTATATTGACAACAAGCAGCAAAAGCAATTCAAGCTCAATGCCGCTTATAAAGTCAATGATTTAGAAATGCTAACTCAAACTGCGATTGCCGGAAGTATGCTAGCAGTCGTTACCGCACAAATGATTGGCGATGAGATTATCTCTGGTCAATTAATCCCCATAATGACCCATCTGCAATTAGAGGATTTTGGTACAATATACGCAGTCTACCCCCATAGAGATGCACCAATAAAAACCCGCTTATTTATAGATACACTAAAATCAATT
Source organism: Shewanella sp. 10N.261.52.F9 (assembly GCF_041471165.1). NCBI lineage: Bacteria > Pseudomonadati > Pseudomonadota > Gammaproteobacteria > Alteromonadales > Shewanellaceae > Shewanella > Shewanella sp. 10N.261.52.F9. The sequence continues at coordinate 117,260 of NZ_JBFRNX010000014.1, read as the reverse complement.
GTCGGCACAGGCATCCCAACTTGGGAACTGCGAATTCCCGGTTTTGATAATATGTACGGTAATGAAAAGGCTAAATAGACAATTAAAGACGGAGTGATTGGTGTTGTTCCACTGTTTAATCTTCAACAATAATGAGCCCACCAATAAGCTAATGCCTAAGATCTAACTGGCGGGTAAAGCCTGAATCGAGCTTAACACTGCACGCGTGATCGCTTGGCGCTTATAAAGATCTTGAAAACGATTTGGCGTATCGATATTTAAAGCAAAGAAAACTGGCCCCATAGGCCATTCAACCCAACCGACCCACCAGCCATAGCGGCCTTGCCAACCTGTTTTGGCATGCAAAATCCGATCTTTACCAGTTTCATTTATCATCAAGTCTTTAACCAGTAATTGATCAGCTTGCTTAAAAGGAAGTTGGTTTTGATATAAGGCTTGCAGAAACTTAACCTGCTCTGTGGCCGAAATAGCTAACTTACCATCAACCCAATAACTGCCGTTACTTGCTATGCTCGGATCGGCATTGCCGTAGTTAATTTTAGTTAAATACTGCTGCGCCTTAGCTTCACCTAACTGCTTAGCAAAAATATCAAATACCCACAGTGCCGAATATTGCATGGTAGAGCGCAGTGTTTGGTCTTGATTATGCGGTGCAAAACTACGCTCAATGCCATCCCACTTAAAAACCTGTAACTCATCAGTCACTATATTTGCATCCAATGCAAACAAACTATAGGGAACTTTGTAGGTAGATGCAGGCGAGAAACGTTGCTTAGCCCTATCTGCGTTATAAAGCCAATATTGCTCTTTTTCCGCTCGCTGATCGACCACTATGATTGTGCCTTTAGCGTCATATTGATCAAAGTAATCTTGCCAATCCGTGCGCTCAATAGGTTTAGCCACAACGATAGAAGAGTGCAGCGTAAAACACATCAATACTAGAATGACTCGCCACTGTGATTGGCTTAGCAGTGATCTTATTGTTGTGTTCTGTGTAAACAATGTTGCCCCTTTCACGATAATCTCTTCAATGATAACTATCTTAGTATCATTTATAGCCAAGCAAATAGATCGTACTGACTCGATAACAGCTTAACACTCATAGCAATCGACATAACCACCACTAAAGGCTTAATAATTTTAGTTCCTTTAGTGAGCACTAATCGAGAGCCTAACGTAGCACCTATAGCTTGCCCAATTAACATCACACCACCGAGCATCCAAAAGACCTTTCCACCTATTGCAAAGAAAATGAGCGAGGCGATATTGGTGGAGAAATTTAAGATTTTTGCATGTGCGGTGGCCTTAGCTAAACCATAACCAGCTAGGGATACAAAGGCTAACGCAAAGAAACTACCGGTACCGGGACCAAAGAAACCATCATAAAATCCAACAGCTAAAGCGGCAGTAAATGCAAAAGTTGTTGGCGCGAATACTTGTTGTTTATCGTTTTCGCTGATGCTCTTGGAAAATAAAAAGTAACCACCAATACCTAACATTAAAAAAGGCAAAAAGACTTCTAAAAAAGCGGTATCAATCATCTGCACTGCAATTGTACCGAGTGCGGCGCCTATAAATGCACACCCTATACTGAGCTTCATATCACTGAGTTTTACCATGCCCTTACGCACAAAATAGAAACTGGCAAAAAAACTACCACCACAAGCTTGTAGCTTATTGGTTGCTAACGCTACCGTTGGTGGCAACCCTGCCCACATAAGTGCAGGTATCGTTAACAGCCCGCCCCCACCAGCAATAGCGTCGATAAAACCCGCTAACATGGCAACAAAAAACAACAGTGCAATAATCTCGAAAGTAAGGTCTAAAGTCATGATGTACTAATAATTAATTTTAATGGCGCTATTAAACGTCGTTTGCAGTAAAAACTCAAAGGAGTTATTGTTTGGCTTAGGTGAGTTTATCTCACACAAATAAAAATAAGGGCGAACTAATGTACTCACACCTCCCCCCTTTAAATGCACTAAGAGCATTTGAAGCTGCGGCTCGATTAATGAGTTTTACGCTTGCAGGAAAGGAGCTATTTGTCACTCATGGGGCAATAAGTAAACAAGTTAAACAATTAGAAGATTATGTGGGTATCGCCTTGTTTATCAGGCAACATCGCAGCCTAAAGCTTACCGACGAAGGCGAGCGCTATTTCGTGCATGCCCAGGCTGCGCTACAAACTATTAATAATGCTACTAGTGACTTAATCACCCAACCGCTTAGAACACAAACATTAGCGATTAATATATTACCTAGCCTTACGATAAGCTGGCTTATTCCGCGAATGGAAGAGTTTAAGTCGCGCTACCCTCACCTTTATGTCGATCTTTCCATTGGTGATTTTGAGGTGGATTTTAACAAAGTCAATTACGACATCGCAATTCGTAGCGCCACTACAGTACCTAAAGCTGCCAACGTATTAACGTTAATGGATGAGGATTTATGTCTAGTTTGCTCACCGGAGTTAGCTCCTAACCTCAACAGCCTTAATGACATAAATCAAATGACATTATTGCAGCACACAACTAGGCCAGGTTTATGGCAACTGTGGGCTAAAAGCGTTGGCCTTGAACTAACCACAGAGAAAAAGTTTGGCGTGGAGCATTTTTATATGCTCAGCCAAGCTGCTGTCAGTGGCATGGGAGTTGCGTTAATCCCACGTTTTTTTATTGAAGATGAGCTTAAAAATGGCAAACTGGTGCTCCCATTTAAAGCTGATTTCACCAGCCCTTATCGCTATTACTTATTAACACCAAAATCGAGCAACCTTCCTTTAAAAGTACAATCTTTTATAGACTGGCTGCTCGAGTTATTTAGCCCTTATAGACAGTGAAAATGTTGATTTTTTTTGATAATTATAATGTTAAGACACGAGATCATTATCAGCTAAATCAAACATCTCTAAGTAATTCATACCTGCATGAACACTTAGATCAAAGTTAAGAACTTTGTGGCATACATCATACAGTTTTTCGCCAAACCACTCTCTATCAAACGCCTCAAGAGCATTAATGATCCCAGCTTGGCATAAGTCTCCTTTCAGACTCTCTGGTGCCATAGCATCAATAAAGCTGGCAACTAGGCCATATAGGTCCCTTTCAGCTTCACCTTCTACTTCCCACAGCGTTGGGTCAGCGTACTGGCAAGCATAATGACTCGCAGCAATATCCAATCCAATACCAAAGTTGACTAAAATAGCCTTATTCGGATTACAGATTATATTTTTAGGGCAAATAGCACCATGGTAAATATCCATTTGGTGCATGTACTGCAGGCCTGTAAGCAACTGAGTGAACCACATTAACGGTTGACCAAGACGAATATCCTTCACTTCATCAATCGACTCACCATATTCCCATGCCCGTGCAATAAACAAGTTTTCGCTTTGGGGCAACTGACCAAAAGCCAAGACCTTTTCAATATGAGGATGATAAACCTTAGCCAAAGTTCGATAAATACTGCTAAGCATTGGCCAATTAGCTTCAACTTTGCTGTAAATAGACACCCCGCACTGATACTGCCCTTGTAAATGAGTGGCTCTCCAAAACTGGCTAGTTTCTTTAGCGGCGATAAACTGCTCGAGTTTAAAGTGATGATCGATAATTGCCCCAGCAGTAATTTCAATCTTTTCAGGCACAGCGTCACATACACCATGGTCAATCAATGCCGATAAATCGCTACGTAACGCATCTAGATCTGTTGTCGTCCCAGCGACGGCTTCTCGGTACCACTGATAAACCCGCGGTTGGTTAGTTTGCTCTGCAATGGCTAAAAATCCCTCGGCATAAGCCTTAATATCTTCGCTGCTACTAACGTTGTCTTTAATGTCGATAAACTCCACATCGCCCATATCTGACACAAAGATACAATTACTTGTCCAGCCACCAACGGTAAAGCCACGCCGATGAATTTGCTGCAAACCAGTAACGCTTCGGCGTAATATTTCAAGCAATTGGTAAGTGGTCATCTGCTTAGAATCTAGCACATTAAGCGGCACACCTCGTGGCATACGAATTGGCAATACGAGTTGCTCACCATCTTGAATAAGCGGTGCACAATAAGGGACACCACAACATCCAGATAAAGATTGTAAACGTTGAAACTCACTTCTTAATTGGATCTCATGGGTTTCAGACTGATCGCTATCGGCAAACTGAGTCGGTATAAGCACTTTTAAAAGCCAAGGTGCAGTCCATTCGCCAGGGTTATACTCAGCTTGCCAAACCTCAAGCCCACTTTGAATAAACAGGCAGCGCAGCTTAGTAAAGTCTTGAATTTGATTATTGCGCTTTTCAACGATAGCTACTTGGCCAATCGTTTCTAGTACCAACTCTTTTTGAGTATCGGTAACTTGGTGCTTCTTAGGCGCAGTAAGACCCCATTCTTTGGTAAGGGCTTCAACAATTTGTTTAGGCGTATAGATACTAAGTGAGCCTTGCTGTTTTTCCAGCTCAATTTCTTCACCTTTACGTCCAGTGACAAATACCATGCCCTGGCACCAAGGCGCATAGACCCCTACCGGAATTTTGTGTTTGACGTTACCCGCCAGCACACGTGCAACATAGTTGGCTTTCGCTAGACTATTATCAACTTCTCTTCCGTCTAATGACCAAGCGTGTAGGCCCGCATCTAATCTGCCTATATAGCCTTTGACGTCGACAACATATACGCCCCACTCACCTATTACTAATGCATCAACTTCCATCGCCTGACCCGATTTTGTTGGGATCTCAACGTTGGTTAGAAGGATATAATCTTCTGGTAACTCATCAGCTAACAAGGAAAATGCCCAACGTTCGGCATCGTTAACCGGCGTCCCAAAACTTATCATTCTTGCCATTCTTGTCTCCTTCAGTGGCAATTATTCTATTTTCCTATTGTCCTCATTCTCATCTGTCAGACACAAAAAAGCCACTAAAATAAGTGGCTTAATACAAAATTGATTTCGCGAGTTGTTTTAGTGCTTACAATCGTCGCTACACTCATGTTCATCGTCAGCGAAATCATCATCGCCTTCTTGATGTTGCATCACGCCCCATCCGTCGGTGATACCACCAAACTCTTGTGCAAACTCATGTAGGCTAATCTCTTGTTCAACGATAGCATCATAAGCAGGCACCATGTTGAGACAAACAATGAGTTCCCACTTACCAGATTCATCGTTTAGAAGGAGTTCAATTTCACCTTCAAGATCTGATTTACCAAGTTCTTCAAGTGCTGATTCAGCATCACGCTGATCTTCAAAAACTAAGAAGAAATCGACATCAAGTGCCTGTGATAGATCAATACCTGCATCAGCCATGGCTTCAAGCATTTTACCGTTATCATCATCTGGAAATTGCATGTTAATCCTCTTTTGTCACTTACTCAGCAATAATTTTAACGCTTTCGCCGTTAAAACTAACCACTTCACCAGCAACCACTTTCTTGCGTTTGCGGGTTTCAACTTCACCATTTACGGTAACTTGTCCTTCAGAAATAACGTGCTTGGCTTCGCCACCGGCACTCATCATTCCTTGAACTTTCAATACTTTGTATAACTCGATGTATTCTTCACCTGACTTTAATGTCAGTGTTGGAGTATCTGCACTCACTGTATTTCGCCTTAAATAACTAAATCTGACGGCATTATAGCACTCAATTAATCATGCGAGTGCATGCTTTCTAACACCTTTGAGCAGCCAATAGTCCATAAAGACAATCATCAAACCATTGGTCGCCTATTTTGCAGTTTTCACGCAACAAGCCTTCGCGCACAAAGCCACACTTTTCCAGCACTTTTGCTGACGCAATATTTTGCTCAATACAATAGGCTATAAACTTATGCGGTGTATAGGATAAGCAAGCCCAATCGACAATGGCCTGTAAACTTTCACAGGCAAAGCCTTGACCTTGGGCATCGGGATGAAGCATATATCCTACCTGCATTTGTCCCATTTCGACGTCGCTATTTTGCAGACCAATAAAGCCAACAAAATCTTGCGTATGGGCATTCTCAATAATAGTGAGTAACCACTCGCCTTCAACAAATTCACGATGTTCTAACGCACGCTCGAACTTCTGTCGTATATCGGATTCGGGTTGAGGTTTACGTACAAACTCATTGAGTTGTTCATCTGAGTGCATATATAAAAAACTATTCCAATCACTTGAAATAACCGTTCTTAACCTAAGTCTATCGGTATACAGTTCGAGCATGTTTATTCCTTACATAGAAATAAAAACAGGTTAACCTCTGCTTGTTACTTCTAATAGGTGGTAACCAAATTGTGTTTTAACAGGACCTTGAACTTCGTTAAGAGGCGCACTGAAAACGACTTCGTCAAACTCTTTAACCATCATACCTGGGCCAAATGAACCTAAATCACCGCCTTGGGCTGAAGATGGGCAAGAAGAGTTAGCTTTCGCGACATCACCAAAATCAGCGCCATCAAGGATCTGTTGTTTAAGTTCTAGACACTGTGCTTCTGAATCAACTAGTAGGTGTCTTGCTGTTGCTTGTACCATGGTTTACTCCCATAAAATAATTGTTATTGCCTGTTAGGCAAAATAAAACCCTGCCAGTATATACCAAATTTCACAGTACATCCCAGCAGGGTTATTGCTGATTGATTAAGTTACTTTTGCTTTGCAATCCAATCGTTCACTTTTAACTCCATCACTTCCATTGGCAATGAACCTGAAGTCAAAATTTGGTCGTGGTACGCTTTTAGATCAAACTTATCACCCAGCTCTTTTTCAGCTTTTGCGCGAAGAGCTAAAATCTGTAATTGTCCCACTTTATAACTTAATGCTTGGCCAGGAATTGCCATATAGCGCTCTACTTCAGCAATAATGTCAGACTCAGCCATTGGCGAGTTATCTTTCATATACTGAATGGCTTGCTCACGAGTCCAGCCTTTAGCATGCAGGCCTGTATCAACCACTAGACGCATCGCTCGCAGCATTTCGTCAGACAATTTACCAAAATACTGATAAGGGTCTTCAAACAGTCCCATTTCAATACCTAAGTATTCCGCGTATAACGCCCAACCTTCTTCAAACGCAGTATACCCCCCAAAACGCTGAAACTCTGGTACACCAGTAAGCTCTTGCTTAATCGCAATCTGGAAGTGGTGCCCTGGTGCTGCTTCATGCAAAGATAAGGTAGTCATTCCCCACTTTGGTTGCGCTTTTAGGTTGTAGGTATTGATGTAAAATACACCTGGACGTGAGCCATCAACCGCAGGAGATTGATACGAAGCGCCTGCGGCTGACTTTTCTCGAAAACTCTCTACAGGTTTAACTACGTAATCCGCTTTTGGCATAACGTTAAAGTATTTCGGTAGCTCTATATTAATCTTATCTTTAAGCTCCATATAGCCATCAACTAACCCTTGGCGTTCAGTAAAGAAATACTGTGGTTCGGATGATAGTGACGCGAAAAATGCAGTTAAGTCACCTTCAAAACCTACTTGAACACGTACTTTATCCATCTCTGATAAAATGCGTGCCACTTCCTCAAGCCCCACTTTATGGATCTCATCTACTGGCATTGTCGTGGTGGTATGGGTATTAGCTAAATGCTGATACCAAACTTTACCGTTAGGTAGCCCCCACCAACCGTCTGTTGCACGAGACGACTTAAGGTAGGTGTTTTGAAAATAATCACGCAGCCCTGTCAACTCAGGCAGTAACTGTTCACCAATTAACTGGCTATACTCTTGAGTTAGTGCTTGCTTATCAGCTTCTGAAAATGAATCGGGCATCAGCGTTATCGGCGTATAAAATAAGCTATCACTTACGTTATCAACTAACTGCGCACTAAGCTGAGGAATGATCCGCTCAACGAGTACTCGTGGCAGTACCACTTTGCTCTCGATACCTTCGTCCATACGCACTTGTGCAAGCTTAAGCCACTCAATGAAGCCCTGTAGACGCTTTTCCCAGTTACGATAATCATCAACTGTTTTAAAAGGTTGTGCGCTTTCACCGCTGCCAAGCTGCACCATGCTGATCACTGTGCTATAAAACTGGTTCATCGGCATAAAGTGATTTGGGAACGTTTCGTCCGCTAAAGCAACATTACGATCATAGGTGAACATGTCATAACTCAGCTTTAAAGCATCAGGTAGCTGGTCCCTGTTTATATTCTTAACTTCTTTTAAGTAGCGAGTATTGAGATCGTGACGTTGCTTAAGATAAGCATCTGATAATCCATCGCCAAACTGGTCGTTATAATCATTAACCCCAACATAAGTGGCATAGATAGGCTCTAGCTTTAACTTATCATTAAAGTAGTTATCAACCAGTGCTAAGTATGTTTCTTCAGCCGACAGTTTTTGTCCTACTTGTGTTTGCGAAGTTTCGCTGGCTTGAACTTTCTGTGCTGCCTGTTGAGTCTCGTTGTCTCCACAAGCTGTAAGACCTATTATTGCGCCAATTGATAGCGCTAGTACCGCCTTCCTCATTCTGTTATTCCTTTTATTTATTGTTCTATACTTATACCGATATACATTAAACCTGAGCAGCACAAGGAGCCTTTAATGATATATTCATTCAGCAACTCAGGTTTTAGAGATCCTGAAACAGGTGTTTATAACCAAACCTATTTTATGGAGGTGTTTAATCGTGAGTGGCACCGCCATATCCGAGATCAGCAAGGCTTGGCATTATTGTATCTATGCCCACACATTCATGAAACTATTTATCAACCTCAATTGTTAGAATTATTCATGAAGCAAGTACAACAAGCGCTGTTAAGAACAACTGATCTACTGGCAAGACTTGATAGCCAAGCCTTTGCCTTGGGAATATTTGATGTTGATAGCACTGGAGCTAGGGTTGTACTAAAGCGACTAGAAACAAAGATTAATGAATTTAATCAGAACCTTGTATCACAGAAGCATAATCCAATCGATTATGAACTTGGCGGTTGTTCATGCTTGCCAAGTAAAGAGCTCTATTTAGAAAACCTTTTTGAAACAGTTGAGAAACATACTCAACAGATGAAAATACGCCAGCCAATGACACCTAATTTGATAAAATTCTAATAGAATAAAAAATCAACTGCTTAGTTTTTTTGTATAAAATTAGTATTTTCCAGCAATAAAAAAGCCCCTAGCTAGGGGCTTTTAAACTTTCACTTATATTAAAGAGTAACGTTATGTACACGTGCCTTTTCTTTAATGTAAGCAATATAGCTTTTAGCTGAACGAGCTGTCTTCTTATCATTAGTAGCAAGTTTTGCATACTTATATGCTGACTTATACTGCTTCTGATTTAAGTATGCTAGCGCAAGCTCAAACTGTGCTTCACCAGGACTCTTAACACCTGCATCCAGTGCCTTCTTAAGTGCGACAATGGCAGATTTATGCTCACCATCTAGCGCCAAAATACGACCCTGTCTTAGGTATAGTTTGCCTGAGTTGTTGATAGCTGCAGCTTTACCATATGTTTTAGCAGCATCTTTCAACTGCTTAGCATTATGGTAAAAACCCGCTAGAGTCGTTAAGGTTTTTTCATCTTCCTTAATTAACCCTGACTTCATGTGCTTTGCATAGATCTGCGATGCATTATATGGCGAACCATTTTGAGCAAGCAGTTGGGACAGACGCGTAATGTTACCCGCTGTTTCCAAGAATCCATTTTTATAAGCTAAGTCATATGTAGCTAGTGACTTAGTGAAGTCTTCAGTCATCAGATAAAACTGAGCAAGCTGAACCCAAAGTCGCTTATCGTCTTGGAATAATGGCACCATTACTTCAAGTACTTTTACGGCTTCTTTATACTTCTTTTGATTGAAGTAAGCCGTTAGCTTCATTTGGTACAAGCCTTTGTCTGGCTCTTTAGATAAAGATAAACCTTTATCTGCAGCTTCTAGAACCTTATCCCACTGCTTCTGCTCAGAGTACGCAATACCGATACGACGGTATACTTGCGGATCTTCTTTACAGGTAAACTCCATCCACTTGTAATACATTGGGATAGACTCTTTAAACTTTTTATCTCCAATAAGAAGATCAGCATAGAGTCTTAGAGTTTGTGCGTGGTCAACACCGCCTAAGATATCCGCTTCTACTGCAGACTTAAGGTACTTAGTCGCTGTACCCATCTGTCCTTTTTCCGCATAAAAGTTACCTAACATACGGTCAATATAAGCTTTATCGAAATCGTTTTTAGCGTTGGCCTCTAGAAGAATCGCAATTGCTTCATCTACATTGCCTTCAGTGTAAGCTTCAAAAGACTTTTGTACTTTTTTAGCTGCACTTTGGCCAACAGCTTTGGACTTACGCTTTTCAATTGGACATTTTTCTTCAGCATAAGCTGCTGGAGCAATGGCAACACTTCCACCTAAACAAAGTAATAAAGCGGCAGCAATAGAGTTAAGTTTAGTCATAATTATCTGCCTCCTTTATCTAGAGTGAAATCTAGTTGTACAGTCATACCAGGTTGTTTAAGGGCTTTGCCGTCAACAATCTTTGGCTTGTACTTCCACTTTTTAAGCGCACGACGTGCTTCTTTATTAAATAAACGCTTAGGTTCAGCTTTAATAACCTTAACGTCTTCAACACCACCTAGCTCGTTAATCGTAAAGCTTAGTTGTACCCAACCTTCTTTACCATCACGTGCTGCTGCAATTGGATACTGAGGCTCGATTCGTACGATAGGTGTAGCATCACCGTCTCGCGTCATCATATTGCCTAGTTTAAATCCAGTGTTTGCACCACCAGCTTCAACTCCACCCATGTTAAATGACATATTTGTATCAATGTCAGATGAACTATCTGGTGGCGTAGTATCCGGTTTTGGCGGTTGCTCTGGGGGTGTAGGCGGTTTAGGCTTAACCCTTGGCTTTTTCTGCGCTGATGCATCATCTTTGTTCATGGTGATTTCAATGACAGGTGTTTCTGTCGAGGAATCGTGGCGGGTTGGACCGCCACCTACCAAGAAAGCCATGAAGACAAACAAAGCAAAAGTCACAGCAGCACCAATTATCAGTGATACTATTCCTCTCAGCATATTATTCGTTCCCCGCCGATACAGATATCTTATCGATACCCGCAGCTTTAACGTTATCAAGAACCTTAACCACTAAACCGTGTCTAGCTTCTTGGTCTGCTTGAATTAATACTGCAGCCTCTGGTGCTTCTGCAAGCATACGTTCTACGTTTGCAGTTACACGTTCGATATCAACTTGACGGTTTTCCATCATGATGACACCCGTCTTGCTCACACCAATAAAGATGTTAGCTGAAGGCTTCTTAGTCGCTTGTGATGCTTCAGGCTTGTTATAGTCAAGGCCTGATGGCTTTACAAACGATGTTGTTACAATAAAGAAGATAAGCATGATGAACACGATGTCGAGCATCGGGGTCATATCAATCTCAGCTTCTTCTTCTACGCTTGAATGCTTTCTACGTGCCATGTTCAATCTCTCTCTAGTGGTGAGGCATGCTGTCTTTTAGCTTTGCTAAACTGATTTTCATTTTTGCATCTAGACGTGTACTAAAGAATACGCCTGATAATGCTGCAACCATTCCCGCCATTGTCGGCATGGTCGCCATTGAAATACCAGCTGCCATCATACGAGCATTACTCGTCCCATGAACTGCCATCACATCGAATACTGAAATCATACCGGTTACGGTACCTAGTAGACCAATCATAGGACAGATTGCTACTAAGGTTTTGATAATCAGCATACGTGCTGTTAAATCTTGCTTCGCTTGGGATACCCAAGCTTCACGGATGCGGTGTGCATACCAAGAGGTTGAATCCTCTCGTGCTTCCCATGCGCTAATGATTGCTTTGTGCTGTTTTGGTGATACCCAATTTAGATACCAGTAGCGTTCAAGCATCAATACCCACATAACAAACAATACACCAGCCACTAACCAGAGGATGTCTCCCCCGGCGGCCATGAAGCCCCTGACGGAATCCCAGATATCCATCAGGAATAACATTAGGCTTTCCTCTTCTCAGCGTGCGCAGCGACGATACCAGCACTTTGTTCTTCAAGTACTTGTACGATTGATTTACTACGTGCGATAACAACAGCGTGCATAAGCATTAATGGTAGAGCAGCAACTAGACCTTGAACCGTAGTCATAAGTGCCATTGAGATACCACCAGCCATTAGCTTAGGATCACCTGTACCGAACAACTGGATGCTTTGGAACGTTGCAATCATACCGGTTACAGTACCTAGTAGACCCATCATAGGTGCGATAGCTGCAAGAACCTTAATGATCGAGATACGAGACTCAAGAGCTGGAGTTTCTTTCAGAATTGCTTCATCAAGTTTTAGCTCAAGTGTTTCAACATCAACATCTTTATTGTCTTGGTAAGCTTTAAGTACACGACCTAATGCGTTGTTACCTGGGTTATCAAGGTTCTTACGCTGTGCCTTAACTTTAGCACCTACAACACCTAGAGTGATTAGACGCTCGATTGAGATAAGCGCACCCAGTGCTAGTAATGCCATAATGATGTAACCAATAGTACCACCAGCTTCAATACGCTCTTCGATAGTCGCTTTCTGCGTGAAGATGTTTAGTAGCACACCTTTAACAGGGTCAATATAAAGCTTAGCGGCACCAGTAGTAGCTGATTCAAACGCTGCAATTGGCTTAGTTTGGTAACCATCAGGTTGCTGAGATAGCTCTTTAATAAGACCAAGCTCTGGGCTGTAAACAACATAGCGACCATCTGCAACAAGGTTGAATGGACCTACACGAGTAATTGTCGTGTTAGTTACATTGCCATCGATACCAGTAACTGAACCGTCAAACTTAACAACTTTTCCAGACTCAGCCATTTCAAACAGCTGCTCTTCCCAGAAACGCTCTAGTTCGTCAATTTTTGGAAGTTGCTTACGTGCACCAAGGTCAGCAATAAATACATCGCGACCTGGATACTGTGCAGAGATGTTAGACGCCGCTAGCTTACCAGCGAAATCACCCGCATCACCTTTAACAACACCAAACATTTCACCCAAGTCACCTTGAGCTGTTTTTAAGTCTTCTTCTAACTGACCGATTTTACGCTCGTTATCCAAAAACGCTTGGTTTAGATCTTTACCGCGTTGACGTTCTGCTGCTAAAGCATTTTTCTCACGCTTTAGAAGTGCAGCTTTATCGCCACGCTCATTTTTAAATTCTTGCTCACGCTTTGCGTTAGTCTTAGATGCATTAGCACGATCGACTTTTACTTGGTTAAGTAGTTGGTCAATTGTTTTAGGTGCATCTGCAGCGCTAGCAATACCGGCCGATAATGACAGGGTCGCAGCAACGATTGCTGTAGTGATAAACTTCTTCATTATTGTGCAGCCTCCGCAGCAGGGATTGGTAACGAGAATAGATCCGGTGCGCCCTGTTTACGAGCAATACGGATACCTTTAGTTAGTTCGCGTAGGTAGCTATCGTCTAGCGGATCCCAGCCTTTAGTCTCATCGTTATACATCCAAGCAGACTTACCGTCTAAGCTTTGTGCGTAAAGAGCAACACGACCTAAGTTGAAGAAGTCTACAAGAACTTCTTTACCATTAAGTTCTAGCTGACCAGTCTTAACTGCAACAAAACTACCGTATTCACGCTCGATTGAGTATGCATCTAGGATTAGACGGTATTTTTCAGCAAGGGTTACTTCTGCACTGTTAAGTAGGTTCTTTAGGTTTTCAACACGCTCAACACGTGTTTCAGTGTTAAATGGCAGGTCAAGAGCAACGAACTGCTCTAGTGCATCAACCATTTTAAACATCAATGGCACTACGCCTTGACGTAATGCATCAACGCCGTTGATGTCATTTTGAATTGATTTCATTGTAGCTTCTTGGTCTGCAACCAAGCCTGCTACGTAGTCGTTATAAGATTTTAGTGATTCACGTTCATCAGCAACTGACCCGTACTCGAACAACATGTCCTGAGCCTGGTCAAAATACTTATCAACTTTCTTCTGAGACGATGCTGCTTCAGCGTGAATTTTACTGTCAGCTTTCTGAACGTCAGAAAGAGGATCGGCAATCACTAAGTTGCTGCCTGCTAAGGCTAGTGCGCCAATGAGCGCTGTAGCGATTTTTGTTTTATTGCTTACCTTGGACATAGTTCCCAACCAATTTGAAGTGATTAAAAAAGCTTTAACTTATCAACAACAGGGTGCATGCGCTTATTTTGCTTTAGTTCCCTATTGCCTAAGCCTGTCTTTCTATTGTGATTGTTAATTATTATCTTCCCTTTTCTACATCTTCGAGGATGTAGACCCGCTGGCATCATTTCACAAAATGTTGACCTGTGTCAACATTCGGAACGGCCTAAAACTGTCAGAAAAAGAGCTTACAGGATGAAAAACACCCAAAAGGGAGTTTTTAAAAATATTGTGTAAACAAGATTGAGATTTAGATAATAAAAACACTGAATGGAAAATCTTAAGTGCATGATAAAGAAATATATATAAGCCACAAACTACAAACTAAGTATTTAACAACTCATTAACACAAACTGGTATAACCAGTCACTTACAGACAAAAATATATCAGCTAATAGCCTCATTCATAAAAGATACTTAAGAGAAACATGAATCTTGCAGCCAGATATTGATGAGTCAGAGCAATAACGGCTTTTAATTAACTTATGCTTATCATCATGAAATCTGTCTGCAAAACGCCATTAAATCGATGCCTTGGCAACCAAGAATATGCTCCATATTTAACGCCATTATTTCAGTCAAATAAGACACATAAGATCTTCTTCTATCTGGCCACTTTTGATGCGACCCAAATTCACAAAACAGCTTCATATGAAATACGGCCTAGATGAAAAACATGCTCCTATTCTAATGCTTACAAAGAACCACTTTCCAAGCTAAGATTTCATCGAACTCAGATGTTCTAATGACTTTAATTTCTTCTAATTTTGATGTTTTAGCCGTGCTATTAATGATTGAAGCCAAGTCATCTTGTGTCACTGACGCATTTACAAGCTCTGTTAACCTTTGCTCTAATGTTAATAACTCAGAGGTAATAAATCTAAGGTATTCCTTTTTCTTACTTACGCTCCAAAAAATACCTGTTTTGAAAAGTGTTGCAACATAAGTCATTAAATCGCTGTCTTTTAATGCATCTTCGTCTAGCTTGACTAACTCTCCAATTAATCGATTTAATTCGAGTCTGTTTTGTTCGCTTTGTGGATTGTCTTTAATTCGTGCTAAATCAATATTAGAACGTAACTCCCCCATCTGTTCAGTCATAACTCCAAGAAGGTTTAAAACCTGCTCAACCAAACTACCCGATATGAGATTAACAATCCTACGATTTCTTCTAATCACCATAGACTCACTATGATGAACAATTAGCTGCAATCGACCTTTAGCTTTTAAAACTCTTAAAGCTTCTACCAGCGCGACATTCAAGGGAGCATATTCAATACCGAATTGCGACGTTACTACATCGAAGGTTTCTGCTTCAAAGGGCAGATCACAGCAGTTAATATTTGAGAGGAGCTCAATACTGATACTTGAACTATCATTTTCAGGTTGATTAACTTGTGCGAGGTCAACACCAATAATTTGGCCTGACTTTCCTAGAGGTAAGAGAGACTCTTTGAGCAATAAAGGAATAGCACCATTACCCGTTGCAATATCTAATACATCAAACTGCTCAGGAAGCATCTCTACCGCCTCAGTCCACGCTTGATGTAACACACCGGTATAATTCCCCTCGAAACTATCGCCAAAGGAAGTTAAATGTCCCTGTTTCCAATATTGATCCCAGTGCTTACTCATATATCACCTTAAAAAGTCAACGTTATTACGATTGTCATACATAAAAAAGGGCCCTCTAGGGGCCCTTTTACTTACTTAAATAATACTAATATTTTATATATTTAACAGCTTAGAACTTAAGAGTGTAGCTTGCGCGGTACTCACGTCCGTAGTTGTTATAAAGGCTTGGATCTTCGTACTTACCATCTGAGCTTAGTACTGGATCTTCATCTGTTAAGTTGTTAACACTTAGACGAATTGTACCAAAGCTACCAATGTCGTAACCGTAAGAGATGTTATGGATTAACCAGTCATCCAACTTACCTTCTTCTTTAGTCTCATATGTAGAGCTAATATAGTTAGCATTCCAGCTGAAGCTGTGATCTGAGATTGTATAGATTGTGGTGAAGTTTGAACGGTAATCAGGTTGACCTGCCCAGCCTGATGTATTTACTGCATCGCCGCCAGCAGCATCTTCAACAATGTATTTAGTGATGAAGCTGTTCTGCCAGTTAATACGGAAGTCACCAACGCTAGTTTCGAAATTGCTATTAAATGCAACGTCCACACCTTCAATTTCTAGCTTATCACCGTTTGCATAACCAGTACCAACTTCAAGAGCTTTACCTAACTTACCGTTAGTTGTAGGTGCACGGTCTACATAGAAAGTATTATCTGGAGTTAGTGAACCGTCAGCAATACCTTCCATAACACTTGTACTACTACGCTGGCTAATTACGTTATCAATGTTCAGGTTGAAGTAATCAACTTTTACACCAAACTCATCGATAATATCCCAAGCAAGACCTAAGTTAGTGTACTTAGAAGTTTCAGGGCCTAAATTATCATTTGCTGAGATATATGTGTCTACCTGGCCACTTGGACAATCTGCAATACCATTTGATTCACAGAAAGCATAATCCGTTGCGGTTTCAGCACTAAATGTTGTAGCAGCATATAGCTGATCAAGAGCTGGAGCACGGAACGCTTCAGAGTAAGAACCACGTACAACTAAGTTCTCAAGCGCTTGCCAACGAACAGACGCTTTAGGTGCTGTATTGCCACCAAAATCACTGTAATCATCGTAACGAACCGCTAAGTTTACTTCTACACTATCAATTACTGGCAATACTACTTCATAGAATGCTGCCCAAACTTGACGGTCGCCACCAGAAGAGTTACCAGCTGAACCACCAATTAGACCAGCTTCTGACTGAGCGTCATATACTTCGCTAAAGTCTTGATCAAAGTACTCCATACCGAAGTAGTGACCAGCTTCACCGCCAGGTAATTCAAATACATCGAAGTTAATACCTGCGTTATATTGGTTAAAGATAGCCTTACCCTGAGTTAGAGTAGTGGCTTTCATGTTATTAACGCCCTGCTCTGAACCTAGATCGATACCATTCTTTTCATTGTACGCAAGACCAGCATAGCTTAGGTAGTACTCACCCATAGACTTATTGTCTGCTTGGTTGTAGTGGTAGTAGAACTCCCAGCTAGCATCGTTCCAAGCACTGATAGTACCACGAAGACCTGTTAGGTAATCTTGGTTGTAGTCATCTACGTTACCATCACGAGTACCAATATCTACCCAACGGAATAGACCTAAAACTTCTTCACCATATGGGTTATGTGGGTTATCTGCAGCCATGTTCTGCCATTGTGCCGCTGGCGGAGCATAACGACCGAATGATTTATTCTGAGTAACCATGATGCGACCAAACCATTCTACGTCTTCAGCGACTTCATAGTTTGAATCAACATATACAGTGTTACGGTCAATAGATGCTTTGTTATAAGATACGTTACCATATGCATACATACAGTACTCAGAGCCTGGGCCCCAGTGTGTATCAGCTTTAACTTTACGGAAAGTGTCTGAACCGTACTCTGCAACTAAGTCATCACATAACAATGAAGCTGACGCTGTAGAATAGTCTGGAGACAGAACTGTAGCACCGTAGTACGACCAACCATCAGTATCAATGTACGCCTGAGCTGTGTCGTAATCGCCATTAATTTTTGCTTTAGTGTAGTCACGGTCAGCGTCAGAGATGCCTTTACGATCTTGGTGGTCAAATGCAAAAGTAATGTTACCTTTATCCATTTCATAACCAGCAACTACCGAGAACTCTTTACTTGTTAAGCCGCCATCACGTTCACGACTACCGCCGCCTACGTTAAACTCAAGACCTTGGAAGTTCTTCTTCATGATGATGTTAACAACACCAGCAATCGCATCTGAACCGTAAGTTGAAGATGCACCATCTGTTAGGATTTCAATACGTTCAACTGCCGCCATTGGAATGGCGTTAAGGTTAGCCGAAGCACCACCAAGAGTAGGTGAACCAGGGAAACGCTTACCATCAATCAATACTAGAGTACGGCTAGAGCCCGCACCACGTAGGTTAATAGTTGCTTGAGACTGTGCAGAACTACCTGAACGCTCTGAGAATGAACCAAACGAGTTAAGGTTACTGTTACGTAGTGCATCGGCAACGGTAAAGTTACCTTCAACTTGCATGTCTTCTGCAGTAATTGTAGTTACTGGCGAAGCACCTTCTAAATCACTTCTTTTAATACGTGAACCTGTTACTTCAATACGTTCAACGCTATCTGCTGATTCTTCTTCGGCTGCAAATACTGCTGGAGCTGTAAAAGCTGTAGCCATTGCACCACTAACAAGTGCTAAACGCACTGAGTTAGCTAGTAAGTTATTCTTATACATTGTAAATCTCCCTGGACTCTCTTATATTTTTTTTAGCAAAATGAGCATTTAATTAACATGTGTTACTCAAAAAGCATTTCGCAAACAAATAAAAACACAATAGAAACATTTTTACAACACATGAAACCAACTGAGTACAGGTTTGGATTTTTAACAGAGAAGCTTCTATCAATCTAAATTAGTGAATACTTAGATTTAATCACCCAAGCGAATGATGCAGGCGCTATCAAAGATATTAACACCCAACGAAAAGCTGTGGCGCATGATTAGCAACAAGCTGTCAAGTCGCTGATATAGCAGGAGATACAGGGTAATTCCCCGATATAGAAAGGGTCACGCAAATTTAAAAATGACTGGCTACCCCCTATTATAATGCTCATTTCAAACTGGCAATAACAAAGAAAATAGAGCCGATTATTTTGTTAAACCCTCACAAAGTATGTACTTATTACTGCCAAGGCGGGATACAAAATGCAACATGTGTAAATCATACGATACAGCGAAAATAACACTCAAGATACTGATACTATTAACAAAAGTTAACTAAGGCGCAATTAAAAACATTTTTTTTGACAAACATTGCAACCGAACACTTTTTAACCTAACGGTGTTAATAACATAACAAGTGATATTTTTGGGGGAATACTTACTATCTTTAGTCGGTCACAATTCGATAATTTTTAATAGTTTTAAGAGTGCGAATTAAAAAGCATAAAAAAAAGCGCCACTTGGGCGCTTTTTATGTAATAGCTTAATATTACATGTAGTATCTGATACCGATAGAGATACCGTCGTCTTCAGAGAATTCCATAGCAGCTTGCTGTGCTTTATTGGTACTAGTGAAATCGCTAAAGTCTTTACGGCCTTCTAGGTAAAGCATTGTGTTGTTGTCCCATACATAGTGTAAACCCACTAATAGGAATTGACGCTTAAACACATCACCGTTGTATGCTGCTGCATAGTCATCATTTGCTTCAAGAATGTTATATCCGATTAGCGGACGTAAACCATTATCGAAGTGGTAAGATGCTAGAGACTCTAGGCCCCAAGCTTCAGGGATGTAACGGTTTAGATTATCTGTATCGTGATATTCTTGCTTGTTAACGTTAACCGCGCCGTAAAAACCTTTCGCGTTAAACTCACCCCAAGTTGCACCAGCACCGAAGATTAGATCGGTTTCTTGTACAGACTTACCAGTAGTGTAAGTTGCATCGAACTCACCAACGTTCAAACCTGCGGTTAGAATTAAGTTCTCAGTTGCGTTATATGTAGCTGACGCACCGTAAGTATAATCGTACTCAACAGTACCAATTACGTTGCTATTAGCAACTGTTGCATCTGGAACACCTGGGAAAGCATCACCTTCATAAAGGTCAAAACTATCTTGCTTTAGCTGTGCTTGTACTGCGAAGCTGAAGTCACCAAACGCATTACGGTATTGAACAGTCTTGTCGCCACGACCAGTACCATTGATTGCACCGTCAGCTTTGTTAAGTGTGTAAGTACCAGATGTGTTACCGTCCCAAGTGTTAACTAGGTTAGTGTTATGAACCACATCGTACCAAGCGCCCCACTGCTTACCGATTGTCAATGAACCGTATGTGTCGTGAGCAAGACCAACATAGCCTAAACGAGTACTGATAAAGTCATTTGAATCAGAAGTGTACCCATTAATAGTCTCACCATCAATTTCAACACTATTTCTTTCGATCGAGCTATTACCTACTAGGTTTAGACCTAGCTCAACTTTGGCAAATGTTTTCCAACCTTGGCCCATGTCTCTGGTAAAACCAAAGTTAATACGAGATGAACCGTTTTCAACTTTTGTAGCACCTTGAGTATTAATTACTCGAGCATCAATCCAACCACCAATTTCTACTGCATTTTTGTCATCTTTATATACTTCAATTGCTGATGCTGTTGGCACAAAAATAACCGCTGCCAAAGCTGATGCTACTAGAGTCTTTTTCATTTAATTTGCCTAACCTTAATATTGTTCAGTCTGCTTCATTCAAATCGTCATCCATTCCGTTGTTTTCTTTCTATCCTGATTGCAAATGAGATTATCAAAAGATTAGCAACCACTCAAAGACGAACATCACACTATTTGCTAGATTTTGCACCTAATTAACTAGCAAACACAGAACTGACGAAGGTTTGAACCATCTGTTAACATTTATTTAGCAGGTTATTAATCCAGCACAAACTAAATTAACGACATTTGATTTGTAGTAACTTCAGTGAAACTGGTTTTCAAAATTGAAAGTATCGGCGCTGCGATAGGTTCTAACTGTTTAGTGAGATAGTAATCGTAATCAATTTGACTTAAACGTTTAGCAACAGGTTCGGCGCCATTTAAAGTCATCACATATTCGATTCTTGCGCCCCGTTTTGCATATTGCTGATCTCCCGTAGCATCGCACAATTTACGCGCAGCTTTTAAATGTGGAGCGGACTTTGCTGTGTAGTCTTCAAGGTTTCTTCTGAGTTGTTTGGTAAAGATCAGTTCATTATCAAGTAACCCACTATTCAACCCCGCTATTATCTCTTTAAGGTAAGAGGGAATATCTTGTTCACTAAATAAACGATCATATAATTCATATTGCACTCTTCTAGCTAAGGGAGACCAATCACTTCGAACTTGCTCCATACCTTTAAATATTAATTGTTTTTCCCCAGTTTGATTACGCTTAGTTCCTACATAGCGCTTTTTAGAACCCTCGACCGAGCCCCTCAAAGTTGGCATAAAAAATTGCTCAAAATGAGTTTCAAATTCAAGCTCGAGAAAACTCGTTAACTGATATTCTTTTTGTAGTTTACTTCGCCATAAGACATTGATCCTTTCGGCTAGTTCTCTGCCAGTTTTTTGTACCAATTCAGGTGAAAAATCATTACCAAGCCAAACAAAAGTTGAGTCGGTATCTCCATAAATCACTTCAAAACCTTCATTTTCAATCCAGCTTCTAGTTTGCTTCATTATTTCATGCCCACGCATTGTGATTGAGCTGGCAAGACGAGCGTCATGAAATACACAGCCTCTAGAGCCGAGGACGCCATACAAAGAGTTCATAATAATCTTAATTGCTTGGGATAAAGGCGCGTTGTGCTGCGACTTTGCTAACTCTCTTTCTTCAGAAAGCTTTTTAATCAGCATAGGTAAAATAGGCGTTTCACGACTAAATTGCGCGCCAAGAAACCCTGGCACTGCATCACTTACATTGGACGAGCCTTGTACAAGTCCCTTTGGATCAATTAGAAATGTACGAATAATTGAAGGATATAGACTCTTAAAATCTAACACTAAGATATGTTGATAAAGACCTGGTACCGAGTCCATTACATAACCGCCAGGACTTTCTATGCCATCACTTGCAGGTTTACTCGGTGCGACAAAACCAGCCCGATGAAGATGTGGTAAATATAAGTTATTAAATGCCGCTACCGATGCGCCCACTCGTCCAAGCTCTAGCCCAGTTAGCTTAGCTCGCTCAATCACAAAATCGAATAACTGGGTTTTTTCGAAAATATCCCACACCAAGCGACTATCTGTTAAGTTGTAATGCGCTAAAGCAAGTTTATCATTTAAAAATAAGTCATTGATCTCATCCATACGATTATCAACGTTATGGATAGCTTTTCCTTCATCAAGCAGTGCCTGCGCCACAAACTCTAATGAATAACGATCGAACTGATAAAATGCAGCTTTTAACCAATCAATACCATCAAGTACCACTCTACCAGGTAAAGACAAAGTTTCTGGTCGATATTTCTCCTCGACTTTCCAATCAAGCGCTTGGCCATCGCGGCCAATATTTAGCGGTATTTGATGCAACTTCGCTCTACGGTAGAGTAAGGCTAAATCAAACGTTACAACGGACCAACCAATAATAATGTCCGGATCATATTCACTAAACCAAGAGATTAAACGGTGGATCAAATCGACTTCATCGATGGCCCATTCGACGTAATTAATAGATTCACCATCAGGTGAACATGGCTGAGTATCGAGCTCTTTCCCAACCATAATAACTTTTTGATAAACAATACCGTTGGCTGATTGTCCATATAAGGCAACAGAATAAAGTTCCCCCGCAAAACTACACTCAAAATCTAAAGAAATTGCGTTAAGTTCAATTTTGCTATCAAACTGCCTTGCCCTACTAGCAACAAATACAGGTTGCGATGAATTACCATTTTGTTCAATAAAGTGCCCATAAAACTCACCATCTAAGGCTATAAAGCGTTCAATTAAAAATCGGTGCTCCGTTTTAACGTCTGATTCGAATAATTCAATATCAAGATCTTTAGCTACGCGCATTAAATGCCGTAACTGTCTGCCATCGTTGCAATACAATGCAGTTATTGGCTCATAATTAAAGCTTTTCAGGGCGATGGCGTTAGCCCTTGCACCTCTTAATCCATCGCTAGCAAGTAATAGTGACTCGTCATTACTTTTTATAAAACACACATGCTCTTGATTGAGGATTTCGACAGTCACGGGGCCTGTCGCAGTTTGCACAAAGTACTGTAAAATTAGGCTGCCTTGTCGATGAATGGCGTGGCGAGTTAATACTCTACCTTGAAGAAGTTGCAGCTCACTGGCACCTGAATTCATACTTTATACTCAATTAAATACACTAATAATCACTAAACGCTTCTTAGGCTAAGTAATCACTGTTATTATGTACAGCACTATTTATTAGCTTAGTGCATTCATGTTATCCGCAGACGTTAAAACCCAAATTCGTACAATATATAAAGGC
This sequence comes from Shewanella sp. 10N.261.52.F9, assembly GCF_041471165.1. Taxonomy (NCBI): domain Bacteria; kingdom Pseudomonadati; phylum Pseudomonadota; class Gammaproteobacteria; order Alteromonadales; family Shewanellaceae; genus Shewanella; species Shewanella sp. 10N.261.52.F9. Next base: position 94,022 of record NZ_JBFRNX010000014.1, on the reverse strand, counting down.
ATTTCGACCTCATTGCCTAACTTTCGCCCGCGCCGCGAGCAAAATTATATTGTCGCGGAAATATCAAAAACGCTTGCAGGCGAATATGACAAGCAACGCCGTATTATTGTGGTCGAAGCTGGCACAGGTATCGGTAAATCTTTAGCTTATATACTTGGCACTATTCCATTAGCACTCGCCTCCAAGAAAAAAGTCTGTATTGCAACTGCTACCGTCGCATTGCAAGAGCAGTTGTTGCATAAAGATTTACCTTTCTTTTTACAACAATCAGGCCTCGATTTTACTTTTGGCTTAGTCAAAGGTCGCCAACGTTATGTTTGTTTATCCAAGCTTGAAATGATGGTAGGGCCAGACAACAGTAGCCAAATGGCCATGTGGCAAACAAAACCTGATCAAAGCCAAGTTGATATGCTGGAAGGTTTACTCAAAGACTATCAAGCCGGTACTTGGAATGGTGAACGCGACACACTAACTAAGCCTCTACCCGATCATCTATGGCAACAAATTGCGTGTGACAAACACAGCTGCCACCGACAATTGGCAAGCCACCGTAACTGTCCGTTCCATAAAGCACGTGAAGATATTGATGACTGGGACGTTCTAATTGCCAACCATAGCTTGTTATTTGCCGATCTAGAGCTAGGGGGAGGCGTTATTTTACCCGATCCAGAAGAGCTTTATTATGTTATTGATGAAGCTCATCACTTACCAATAGTTGCACGAGATTTTAGTAGCGCTCAGTCCACAGTTCGTGGGGCTAACGACTGGTTAGAAAAGCTCACTAAAACCTGCGGCAAGCTACAAAATCAAATTAAGAGTAATTATATTATTGCGCCAACGCAGTCGATGCTAGATCACATAGGTGATATTGCTGGAATGCTTAATCAAGTAGCGCAATTTTGTGATGCTCAATCGGCCAAGTTTGATAACCCAGAGAATCGGTTTCGTTTTGAGCACGGAAAACTGCCACCAGCTTTAATGGTATTAGCAGAGAACCTCGGCACAGCGACAAACTTGGCATTAAAGCAATTTAACAAAATGCTGTCTTTGTTAAACGAAGCGATTAAGGATGGAGAGATCCCGAAACATCAATCAGAATCCTTACTATCTGAAACAGGCTTTATGCTGCAACGCCTAGAGAACCTGCAAAAGCTATGGAAAATGATGGCCAAAGAAGACAGTCCGAAAGGCGCACCTATGGCACGTTGGATTGAACAATTAACCGGAAAACAGCCCGATTACTTATTCAATGCATCCCCCATAGAAGTCGGCTTTATGCTTGAAAACTTGCTATGGAATAAAGCTGCTGGCGTTGTGCTTTGTAGTGCCACACTTAGAGCACTAAATAACTTTAATCACTTTACCCATCAGGTTGGCCTGTCAATTAACGATGGTAGCCGCTATTTAGCCTTAGACTCGCCGTTTGATTTTGAGCAAAACGCCACACTCTTTTTGCCAAAAATGGACTGTGAACCAACTGATGATAAATATACCGATGAATTAGCTAAACATATTGTCGCTCTGATTGAAGATGAAATGGCAAGCTTAGTACTATTTGCTTCTTATTGGCAGATGGAGAAAGTCGCAGATTTAGTTGAGAGTAAAATTAAAACCGGCTTACTCATTCAAGGCACAATGCCAAGACAAGAAATACTCAAGATACATAAAGATCGCTGCGATGAAGGCAAACCAAGTATCATTTTTGGCACAGGCAGTTTTTCAGAAGGTTTAGATTTACCTGGCGAATATCTTACTAACTTAATCATTACTAAGTTGCCTTTTGCTGTACCAACATCACCGGTAGAGCAAGCACACTCGGAATACATTAAGATTAAGGGCGGAAACCCATTTTTACAGCTGACAATCCCAGATGCATCGCGCAAATTGGTACAAAGTTGTGGTAGATTACTGCGTAAAGAGCAAGACTATGGGCGGATCTCAATATTAGATAGACGCTTGGTGACGAAACGTTATGGCAAATCTTTACTCGATGCCTTGCCGCCTTTTCGTCGTGTAATAGAATAGGACTGGCATTGGATTTACTTCTAGACCCAAGTAGTTGGGCCATACTCGCACTAGTGGGTTTTATTGCAGGATTTATTGACGCGGTCTCTGGTGGCGGTGGACTATTGTCCATCCCAGCACTGTTGACTATGGGCGTATCGCCCCATATGGCGTTAGGAACTAATAAACTCGCGGCCAGCTTCGGTTCCTCAATGGCAGCTTATACCTATTATAAGCAGCGCCTATTCTCTCCTTCTTTGTGGTACCACACATTTATTGCCACCTTTATCGGTGCTGTAATAGGTACTTTCATCGTCTATTTAATTGATAATCAATGGCTAGAAAAATGGCTACCAATAATGATTATTGCCATTGCGCTCTATACGTTATTTAAACCAAATGCCATGGGCAGCAATAATAATAAAATTCCCACGAAAGCTAAAAGCAAAGTAAAACAATGGCTGCAAGGTTTACCATTAGGCTTTTATGATGGTTTTGCAGGCCCTGGTATTGGTGCCTTTTGGACCGTATCCAGTACAGGCCTACATCAGTTACCACTGCTTTATAGTTGCGGTTTAGCCAGAGCAATGACCTTTACTAGTAACCTAACCTCATTAATTATTTTTATCATGTTAGGTAAAGTACATATACTAATAGGTCTATGTATGGGAGTTTGTATGATGGTTGGCTCCTATTTAGGAGCGCATTCAGCAATTAAATTTGGCCTGCCTTTTATTCGCCCTATCTTTATCACCGTTATACTATTAATAGCAGCACAGTTAGTGTGGAGCGCCTGGTTATGACGACCGACGAACTAGTTCGTAAACTCAGATTGCAACTCAAACAGTTAGAACAAGAAGTACTGCAACATGACTCGCGATTGCCGCCCGGTCAGCGCAAAATGATGCAAGATGTCGAGCGTTTCAATAGTGAGCTTTTCATTCAAGTAGGCGGCCAACTGCAACCTTGTATTGAGCAATTATCAAAAAACATTGCTCAATTAGAACAGTTAGTAAAAGCTAAGCGTTCGCCATACACCATCGTCTCTAGTTGCGAAAAAATCCAAGATAGATTCAGTGCATTAAGACGTGCGTTAACAACGACAGGCATTAATGTTAAGTCGATTGAGCAACAAAAGCGCAGTCGCAGAGCTTTTGCTATTAAGCGTGGAAATCAATCTCATGCAGATAGTGGCTTTAGCTGGATAGCTTCAAATGTGATGCAAAATAGTCATCAACTTTATGAAGAACTTAATAAACATTTGAACTGGGCTAAAATTATCGAACAAAAAATTGAAAATTTGCAATCTTCACTTGAAAACTGTCATAGTGCTGACAAAATCAAACTGCAGAATGAAATACTTTCGCTGCATAGTCGACTAGGAAAGTGTCGGCAAGCTACTAGCTATATTGAAGATCGCATCCAATTATTCGAGCGACCCTTTAAGAGTCAAAATCGTTAAGGAACAAACATGAAACCACGTTTAACTATCACTGCACTGCTCGCTCTTTGTGCTTCTTCAGCCGCTTTCGCCGCAGACTTCAATATCCCGATGTCATTTGAATATATTGCAGTTGATGGTAAAGAAATTAAAACAAGTTTATTTAGTCATACCTCTGAAATTGAACTTGATAAAGGCACTCATAAAATCGCTATTCGCTATAATGATCTCGTCGAAGATGACTTTAGTGATAGCGAAACCAATATAAAGTCAAATGCCTTCATCGTTACCATCAACGTTGACGGCGATTACAGCTACCAACTTTCTCCAGCTAATGGCGAATTTGTAAAAAACCCAAAGAGCTTTGCAAAATCACCGCAAGTAGTAGTTACACGTGAAGACAAAGGTGAAGTTAGCTACAAAGTCACTCAAACCAATATTACTGAAGAGTCTTTCGTATCACGTTTATTCAGTGGCAATGATGCCACTGACGTTGATGCTGAAGCTGCAGTTGCTACAGGCGCCGCTGTAGCAGTTGCTTCAACACCAACTGCACCAGTAAGTAAACCCTCACCTGCTGCAGCCGCAACGATGCCTGCAATTGCAGCTGAAACAGCACCAGTTACATCGACTGATGACGCAGCTAAAGCTGAGCAAATGCTACAGTATTGGTGGCTACATGCTGATGAGCAGACTCGTAAAGAATTTATGAGCTGGGCTATTAAACAGCTATAACTATAAGCGCGTTCATTAGTTAAAGTGATCCCTTTGATCTATCACGCCAGCTACTCCAAGCTGGCGTTACCCGCCACACATCAATTCCCAAGTACTAAATACCGCTATTTATATAACTACCTGCTGCAGCAAGGTATTGCAAAGCCATCGCAATTTATCGCCCCAGAAAAAGTCACGTCACAATATTTAAGCCAATTACACTGTGCCAATTATGTTGATAGCTTTATAACAGGCACCATCGATGCTAAAGCGTTGCGCCGCATAGGGTTTCCTTGGAGCAACGCATTAGTTGAACGAACCCTGTATTCAGTAGCAGGTACAGCCCTCACCTGTGACCAAGCGATTAAATATGGCTGCGCCCTTCATTTAAGCGGTGGTTATCATCATGCCCACCATGATTTTGGCAGTGGTTACTGTATTTTTAATGATCTCGCGCTGGCAGCACTTAATAGTTTGCAAAATGAGAATATTGAAACAGTGCTTATTTTTGATTGCGACGTACATCAAGGGGACGGCACAGCAACCATTAGTAAGAGCATGCCGCAGATTATTAGCTGCTCTATTCATTGCCAAGAGAACTTTCCAGCGCGCAAACAACATTCGGATTACGATATTGAACTCGCTCGTGGTACTGGAGATAAAGCATATCTTGAAACTGTAAGCCAAACTTTAGCCTACTTAATTCGCCTTCATAAGCCAGACCTTATCATCTACGATGCGGGTGTTGATATTCACAATGACGACCGTCTGGGTCATCTCGCGATTAGTGATGATGGGATCTACGCCCGCGACGCACTGGTTATTCAACAAGCCAAATCAGCCAAGATTCCCATTGCTTGTGTGATCGGAGGCGGCTACAGTAAAGACACACCACAACTAAACTATCGTCACAGTCAGCTTTTCATTGCCGCTAAAGCAATATGGCCAGTAACCACTAACTCGACATCTTAATTGATTCGAGCTGCTATTGCTTGCAGTCATAAAGCGATAGCTGGCCCCAGTTAATACAAGGAGCGTAAAATGCAGTTAGAAATTAGAAACTATTACGAAGTCTTATTGCTAGAACTTTTATCAGATGAAGGTTTGTTAGATGAATTACCCGCCGATTACCTAGCTGATCTTTGTTGTATCACCCTTAATCAACTACCTGTACGTTACATTCGTCATTTAGTCGATACCTATTTTTTTGAAGATTATAACGAGCTGCAACAGATGAAAGACGAGATCCAAAAAGCACTCGAAAAATCTCGAGCATTTTTGAAAGAATCTAATCATTTAAAAGAATCCCAATAAGTCGTATCGAATACTCTGCCTAAACTTAAATTCCAAGTAAGATCAGACTAGCACTTTATCTTGAAGTTATATGATGTTAATGGAATGAGGTGGTACACACGAATTGAACAAACTGGACGATTGAATTCAGAAACACGCAATAAAACTATATTGGCAATATGAAATTATAATGCTAAATCAGGAGCTATTTTTGAGGTTTTACAAATAGAGGGGGAGTTTTGGAGGCTCCCCTAGAGCCGCACTCCGGCACATGAGTCACTTGCTGCGGTTGCTCCCTTCCAGGCCTGGCCGAGTTCACAAGTTATCATTGCGGAGGGACCCTAGGGTCACCATCGATTTCTTTTAGAGGCTTGCTCTAAAGAACGGCTGCATTATCTATCATGCATCACCAGCAATCAAGTGATTATCGCCTAAGTTTGCCAAGATTGGGTCTAATCGATGATTCTATAAACAAAAGCTCTTAAAAAAGAGCTTTTGACGTAACAAAGAACATTTTATCTACAGGCTTAACCTACTTCGATTTTTCTCTATAAACTTTTCACCAATTCCTTTTACTTCTGTGAGTTGTTCAATAGAGTCAAATTTTCCATTTGCCTTACGGTACTCAACAATGGCTGCCGCCTTGGTTTCACCAATACCCTTTAAAGCGGAAAGCTCGGCAGCCGTCGCGCTATTAAGTTTAATTAATTGAGCTTTCTGCACGCTTGTATCAGCATTGACTTTTGCTGGTTTGGTGGCAGATTGAGATGGAAAAGTTGTGAAGACAGATAGCAGTAAAAAAGCCGATAAGATTACTTTATACATAATAACTCCTTTTATTTATCCTTAAATTAATGGCCGCAATCCATTTCCTTGGCCACGATTAAAAGGTAGATCATGCTCTCGAATTTCGCTAGCAGGAGCTTACCATCACATCCATCAACACACTAAAGCGATCCCGATCACACTTAGGTGATAACAACTAACTTTCAGTAACTTGGGTCCTCAATCTAATTAGTGCTTTTTTGTATAAAAAAATCGAAACAGCAGAACAAAAAACAGCCAAACCAGTCACAAAAGACAAAATTAAGTGACTTAACACCATAAAATATGCACTCAATCTTGAAAGTTTGCGACGGCAAACTGAATTTTGAACTTGCAGTAAGCTGAACTAAAGTGAGCTATCTAAAATAATAATGGACATTCCAATGTCATTTGAATCTACAAAAGTACCCGATAATGCTGATGGTAAAATGTCAAAACAGCAGAAGAACTTAATTATTCTTGCTGCCGATTTGTTGCTGTTGTTTTTAATGTACAACTTCTTACCTTTCGAAGAAGGAGTGAATACTGGTTTATCCCTTCTCGTGTTTGCTGCGATTTTATGGTTAACGGAAGCCATTCATATCAGTGTCACAGCAATCATGATCCCCATTCTAGCGGTGCTATTTGGTGTATTTGAAACTCAGTCTGCCATGAGTCACTTTGCCAACCCAATTATTTACCTATTCTTTGGTGGCTTTGTCTTGGCTGCTGCGCTCAATCATCAAGGAATTGATAGGCTTATCGCCCAAAAAGTACTGACAGTCTCTAAAGGCCGTTTATCTGTAGCCTGTTTAATGCTATTCGGGATCACGGCAGGTCTGTCTATGTGGATCAGTAACACTGCAACAACTGCAATGATGTTACCTTTAGCCCTTGGGATCTTGCATCAAATTGATATTGCAAAACATAAAAACACTTACCTTTTTGTACTACTAGGCATTGCTTATTCGGCAAATATCGGTGGTATTGGAACCTTAGTCGGTAGCCCACCAAATGCCATTGCTGCAGCCCAAGTTGGTTTATCTTTTGCTGACTGGTTAGAGTTTGGTCTTATTACTGTCGCGATTATGCTGCCGATGATGCTAATTGCGCTTTATATGTATTTTAAACCTGACCTTTCAATGATTTGCGAAGTCAAAACAGAACAGCACTCACTGACATTTTCAGGAAAAGTTACCCTACTGATCTTCATCTCGACTGTATGCAGCTGGATCTTCAGTAAACCGATTTCACAGGCCTTAGGTGGAATAGCAAAATTCGATACGATTGTTGCACTCAGTGCGGTAGTACTGTTAGCGGGCCTTGGCCTAGTTAAATGGAAAAAAATAGAAACAACAACTGATTGGGGCGTACTGATCCTTTTTGGTGGTGGCCTAACATTAAGTGCTGTTCTAAAAGCAACCGGCACCAGCGTATTCCTAGCTCATTGGATCACCGATATTTTCGGTAATACTCACATGGCTTTATTTACCTTTGTTGTGATTGCGTTTGTGGTCATGCTAACGGAATTTGCTAGTAATACAGCGAGCGCTGCATTGTTAGTCCCCGTATTTGCTGCAATTGCAGAAGCTCTAGGCCTATCCCCCGTCATGTTATCAGTACTAATTGGTATCGCGGCCTCTTGTGCCTTTATGTTACCAGTAGCAACCCCACCTAATGCGATTGTTTATGGCTCTGGCTACATCAAGCAATCTGAAATGATGCGAGCGGGGGTTATCATTAACTTTATTAGTATGATAGTACTTTACATCATCGCCCATATGTTTTGGGATATTTAGCGTTATTAACATGAGACTAAGAGCCCAGCATTAAACTGGGCTTTTTTATGACATAGCGGATCTTGAGATTAAGTTAATCTATCTAGACCCAAATTTAATGCTTGAATAATATCTTCAGCCGACTCCAAACCAACAGAGATCCGCAATAGACTATCACTGATACCTGCTTGGGTTCGCTCTTCATCGCTATAGGGGGAATGTGTCATTGACGCGGGGTGCTGAATAAGGGACTCAGCATCACCTAAACTAACCGCAATAGAAAAGAGTGATAATTGATTAATGAAGTTAATCGACTCTTCTAATGTTGCATCCAATTCAAAGGCAATGACCCCACCAGCTCTGCGCATTTGCGATCCAAGTAATTTAAACCCATTGTGGCTTTTCAAACCTGGGTAATAAACCTTAGATACCTTAGAGTGTTGCTCTAAATATTCAGCTATTTTCTGTGCATTATCGCAATGCCTTTCTAGACGTACATCGAGTGTTTTTAATCCTCGTAAAATTAGCCAGGCATCATGCGGAGAAATAACCGCTCCGACGTCCTTAAGCACTTCATACTTAATCACTTCCATTTGTTGATTGCTGGCACACACAATACCTGCAATGACATCACCGTGGCCATTTAAGTACTTAGTCGCACTGTGTATAACAATATCAATACCGTGTTTAATTGGTTGTTGGAGTAATGGCGTCATAAAAGTATTGTCGACGACGCTAATCAAACTGTATTTGTTCGCTATGGCTGCAATCATGTCGAGATCATAAACATCTAGATGCGGATTAACCGGAGTTTCACAAAAAATCACTTTGGTATTTGGTTTAATGGCATATTCAATTGCCGCGCTATCGCTAAAATTAACCAATGTTACCTCTATGCCAAATTTTGCCAACTGAGAGCTCATTAATGAAAATGTGCAGCCGTAGACAGCATTCGATGCAACTAAGTGATCACCATGACTCAGATTGGCTAATAAAGCGGCCGAGACAGCCGCCATACCTGATGCTGTAGCGGCCGCAGCTTCACTGCCCTCCAAAGCTGCCAGTTTGCGCTCTAACTCCGCAGTCGTAGGATTACCTAAACGGGTATAGATATAACCTGGTTCGGCTCCCGCAAACCTTGCTCCGCCCTGCTCTGCATTATCAAATACAAAAGTCGCGCTTTGGCACAAAGGACTTACTAAAGCCCCCGCTTCATTTCGCTCATGGCCTGCGTGGATAACTTGTGTTGCCGGTTGCCATTTCTGCTGCATATTTTTACCCGCCTTATTGCTAACTAACTTTATAATCGTTGTGAGCGCCAGTTCTGTTTAAATTAGCTTAATAAAGTCAGCCAACAAATGTTTAATAGGGAAATGAACAGCAAAGTTTGGCTTAACCTTAGATATCAAACATGAACTAGTCCGATTAAAAATCACACTAGTTGTACACAATTGACAAACAATCAATTGTAAATAAAATGTTACATTCGAGAATTTATTAAGTTAGCTATCGAAGTAAAAGCTAGGCAGTCCGGCAGCAGAAATTAAGTGCAGATAAAAAATCCCAATAACGTTAAACGCTATTGGGATACTCTTGAACTCTATTTTTATAACTAACGAGATTGTACGCTTTTATCAGCCTTCATTGTTTTAGATAATACATTCGCTGACAACGCTTTAAGATCGATAAGGAGTTCTTTATGGATCCCTGAGAGTTTAGGTTTAGACTGCTCATTAAACTCTAGAGGCCGACACAATGACATTGCTTGATACCCTAGCCTTGCAGTTAACAATCCACCACCTAAACCTTGACCGAGTCTAGCGGAAAGCTTACCCGACATTTCAACTGACAATAATTGCGTACCTAAGTCAGTGATAATCTCACTAGAACCTGCATAAATAATATTTGCAATGATACTGCGGATCAGCTTTATCCTGCTCCAATAGCCAAGCTCGACTCCGTAACAAGCAGCGATCTTATTAATCATACTTTGATTACGCCACAATATAATCGCCATATCTAATACTGCAAGTGGGCTCGCGGCTAGCAATAGTGCCGACTCTTGCGCAAAACGACGAACTATTTTTTTTGCCACTAAATCTCGTTCGATTAACACAATCGAGTCAAATAAAACCAATTTCTCAGCATCATTATGCTCAGATGTAACGCTGTCTAGATAACGACTGGTTTGCTTTGTTTGCGGTAGCTTATCGATCACTGAATCAATAAATGGATCGGCTTCGCCCATCTGCATACTTTGTACTAATCGATTACCTATGCTTTGCGTATCTTCAATCTGCTTTAACGCTTTTAGCTTACGCCACTCAGCAAAGGTGACTTTACCCGCCCACAGAGTGACCAAGCCAGTCACCCCCGCATAAAGCGAAAATAGCCATGTACTTTGATTAAAAGCCGCTTGCAGACTCATCACCATTTCAACAAAAACAACCACCGCGATACCTAACAAGCATAACTTGACGAGTAAACTCTTTTTTCTGTTACCATTCTTGTTTGTATGATCTTGCTCTAACGAGTCAAACCCAGGTAACTGCTCGTCAACAAGCTCCTCTAATTCAGTATCAGAAAAGTTATCTTTTTCTACAAACTCGACCTCATCGTCAAAACGATTGGCAGCCGTAATCTTTAGCTCAACTTGAGATTCACTCTCTTCGAATCTTTGCTGCTTTTTAATGGCTCTATCACCTGCTGACATAAATACTCACTTAATTACACTGTCGCGACACGCTGGATAAAAGCTACTGCAATTTATCACCAAGCAAATACTGCAATACATGATCTAAACGAATATGTTCAAAATCCGCACTGCTACGTCGGGATTGTTGGTTTTTCATTGGCGCAAAATTAACAAATTCAAACCCCTGGCTTTTCCAAAAGTCCGCAGAAGGTAAGGATTTAGGGACTTCGCCCGGGTATAATGTTACCGGAGTCTGCTGCTTAAGTTCGGTGCCGCGCACAACTTCTATCTCACCACCATTTTGCTTTACCATGCCATGAGTCGTCGATTTAATAGCGCTAATAGCCATCGTTTCAACTTCACAACCTTCAAATTTGGCATGTTGCTGACTTTGATGAACTAACTGAGTCAGTAATGACAGTACATTACCTTGTTGATCTCGAGTAATATGATCGACCTTACTCGCTGCAAACAGTAGTTTATCGATTTTCGGTGAGAATAAGCGTTTTAATAAACTCGACTGACCAAATTGAAAACTTTCCATCACCGCATGTATCGCTGAATTCATATCTTCAAACTGAGCATGCCCGCGATTTAGCGGGGTAAAGCAATCAACTAGCAATAACTGCCGATCAAACTTAGCAAAGTAATCATGATAAAAAGGCTTAACCACACGCGCCACGTACTCTTTATAGCGCAGCTTTAAAGTGTGATAGAAACTGTTTGCGGCAGATTGCTCTAACGAATCAAAGCCTATTTCGTCCAGTTCAAGCAACGGGAACAATGCCAATACAGGTGTACCTTCAAGTTCACCAGGTAACAACAGTCGTCCTGGCTGGGCATAATAAAAGCCATGGTTAGTCACACAATCTTGCAATAGCTTTTGATAACAATCAGCTATTTGCTGCAGTTTTAGCTCATCTGCAGTGGCTGCTAAGTCGACACTCTGCACTAATTGGTCAAATTCTGCGAAATAACTAGAGCGCTCAAATATCGCCTTTCTTTCAACTTGTGTGTTAGACCATTGCTGAAATGACAGTTTTAACATAGGCAAGTCAAGCAACCACTCACCAGGATAATCAACAATATCTAAATAAAGCGTCGCACTATCGGTAAATTTTGATAATAAGCCTTTTGCCGGACGATACTTAATCGCGAGCCGCAATTCACTAATACTTCGAGTCGATACTGGCCAACTTGCAGGTTCTGCGGTTAAAGATTGTATTGCCGCATCATAATTAAAACTTGGAACCGTTAAGTCAGGTTGCATATCGCGTTTTACGCCATAAAGGCGACCATCGCGAGCCACTTTCCAAAGAGGCAAGTGAGCACTAGTTTCACTAAGTCCACTATGCAGTAGTTGATTAACCAAGCCGGTGATAAAAGCCGTTTTACCTGCGCCAGCTAAACCCGTTACCGCTAGGCGTAAGTTTTTATCAGTAGTTCTAAGCGCAACAGCTTGAGTATTTTTACTGAGTTTTTTGAGGGAGCGTTTAAGACTTGACATAAAATGAAGTAAAACCCGCTAGAGAAAGTTCATGGGCAGTATAACCTGCCCCGTCATTGAACTGTAATTTATCACTTATTTGAGGCTTGAATTCGTGCCACTATAAATTGTTGATTTGACTTTTAAGGTCATAATTATCAGAAGTGACATGACGTTCAAGATTCTGCAATCTCACTTCAAGTGATCTAAATTGGCTATTTACGTCCCTTAATGCCATTTTAGCTGGCTCACCTGACTGCCATACCTTTTTCTTCAGTCCAATTTCTTTATTTAAGACTTCGTTTTTACCAGTGCCGGGCTTGATATCCAAAATCATCCAAAGTAGCACATAGATGATTAACACAATGCCAGAGCCGCCGAGTAAAAAAATTGAAGCTGCAACGACTCTGACTAACCAAGTTTCAAAATTAAAGTAATCTGCAATCCCTGAACAAACACCTGCAATTTTACCTGATTGAGGAATTCGATATAACGTTCTATTTCCTTCGCTCATCTGCACTTCCTCCTATGAGTTATTTAAATAATGTTGCTTATTAACCGGGGTGGGGATCGTCATCTTAATCATGACGATTTCTCCATTGCGGCGCCTCGCTATCTAAGATTGCTTCCAGTGTTTCAATACGGTGCGACATCTTGTCTGCTTTAGCAATAAGCTCGTTTAACTGGTTAAACTCTTCTTCTGTAAGTCCTTGGCTAACTTGCCTCTTACTGCGGTAATGAAGTATCAACCATATTGGAGCCACAATGACCATAAAAATAATAATTGGGGCCATCAAAATATCTGCGTCCATAACTCAACTCCTTTTTGGTTTTTACTTTGCTTTAGATTTAGCTTTGCTGTCCTTCATTTTTGCTTTAAGCGCTTCAAGCTCTGCATTTACAGAATCTTCAGCTTCTAAGGCAGCAAATTCATCATCAAGCGTATTCTTATTACCTAGGTCATAGGCGTCAACTTGAGACTCTAACCCCTCAACGCGGCGCTCATATTGCTCAAACTTGCTCATTGCGTTATCTATTTTGCTCGAATCAAGCTGCTTCTTCACTTCTAAGCGAGAAGATGCTGTCTGCTTGCGCATAATAATGGTCTTTTGACGAGCTTTTGCGTCGGCTAACTTTTCTTGTAGCAAGTTAACTTCTTCTTTAAGGCGTAAAATATGCTCTTCTACCACCACTAACTCAGCTGCTAACGTTTGTGCAAGGTCATTAGCTTTTTGCTTTTCTACTAATGCAGCCTTAGCAAGATCTTCACGGTCTTTCGACAAGGCTAACTCAGCTTTGCTTTCCCAGTCGTGAACTTGCTCTTGTACTTTAGCGATACGACGGATGATCTCTTTTTTCTCGGCTAGCACTTTAGCTGAGGTTGAACGTACTTCAACAAGAGTATCTTCCATTTCTTGAATGATCAGACGTACCATTTTTTCTGGATCTTCAGCCTTATCAAGTAATGCGCTGATATTCGAGTTAATGATGTCTGCAAAGCGTGAAAAGATTCCCATAATAATTTCCTCTAATTAACGTTGGATTCGATAAATATAATCCACTTTCCGTGCCAAGTTTTATAAACCTATAACATACAACAGCTTAAACAATTATTTAACTTTTGCTTTCATTTATAAACTCAGCATCATATTATTATTTTCACCAATTATTAGCGTGAAAGACTAAATAACTGTGAGAAAGCAATTTCAACAAGATAATCTTATCGGACAATCCAATGCACTATTGGAAGTTCTTGAGCATATTTCCCAAGTCGCACCTTTATCTAAGCCGGTACTAATTATTGGAGAACGTGGAACAGGTAAAGAGCTTATTGCTGAGCGATTACATTACTTGTCAAAACGTTGGGATCAAAGCTTTATCAAACTTAATTGTTCGTCCTTAAGTGAGAATCTACTTGAAAGTGAGCTTTTTGGCCACGACGCAGGAGCTTTTACCGGTGCCAGTAAAAAGCATCAAGGCCGATTTGAACGTGCAGACGGTGGTACCCTATTTTTAGATGAACTTGCTAATACATCGGGGCTCATTCAAGAAAAACTGCTACGAGTGATTGAATATGGCGAGTTCGAACGTGTGGGTGGCAGTAAAACCGTACAAACTGATGTGCGTCTTATTTGCGCCGCAAATGAGGATTTACCCACTTTAGCCGATGCTGGTGAATTTAGAGCTGATTTACTCGACAGACTCGCTTTTGATGTCATTACTTTACCACCATTAAGACACCGTGCTGAAGATATCATGCCATTAGCAGAATACTTTGCTGTGGGTATGGCAAGGCAATTAAAATTGGAATTATTTGAGGGCTTTAGTAGTAGTGCAATCGAGCAGCTTATGGAATACCCATGGCCAGGTAATATTCGAGAACTTAAAAACGTGGTTGAACGCAGTGTATACCGTAACGCTGATACTAATGCAGCTATTGAGCAGATTATTATCGATCCGTTTGCTTCACCTTATCGGCCGACTAAGCGTGTTAAAACTATTGAGCGTCAACAAAAAACTCCTACGGAAACTCCGCTAAATACGGACCTTTCGGAAGAACAGCTGCAAGTTTCAAATAGCAATGGGCATTCAAACAGCGTTAACTTCCCTATCGACTTCAAAACACATTGTGAACAAAGTGAAATACAAATACTAAAGCAAGCATTAGAGGCTGGGCAATTTAACCAGAAGAAGACCGCGGATTTACTCGGTTTAAGCTATCACCAATTGCGCGGGATCTTAAAGAAATACAACTTACTGGATAAATAATTGCTGTTAGCTAGCGGGCACTGTTAAAATAGCTATTAACGTTCAGCTCAAAAATGATTGTTAAATGAAACTGCTGTTAAAGAGAATTAAGTTGATCACTGGGATCTCTGCGATTAACTTGTTCCTCATCGCCTGTGGCCCCCAGCAAGTTCCCACTGGTTTAGTCTATTGCTCTGAAGGCAATCCTGAGACTTTTAATCCGCAATTGGTGACCTCTGGTACCACCATTGACGCCACCTCACAGCAGTTATACGACAGTTTAGTCGATTATGACCCTGTATCTGGCGAAATAGTCCCTGCTTTAGCGACCTCATGGGAAACGAATGATGATGGTTTAAGTTATCGTTTTAAATTACGCCCAGATGTACAGTTCCATAAAACGGATTGGTTTAGCCCTACACGTACATTTAACGCCGACGATGTGCTTTTCTCCTTCAATCGTATTATCGATAGCCAAAATAGCTACCATGCTATCTCTAAAACTGGTTACCCATTTTTCCAGAGTATCGGTTTCACCCAACAGGTTGAACGCATTGAAAAGGTAGCGAATGACGAAGTTATCTTCCATCTAAACCAAACGAACGCATCGTTTTTAGCTAATTTGGCGACAGGCTTTTCAGTTATCTTGTCAAAAGAGTATGCCGATAACTTATTAGCACAGGGCAAACCAGAGCAGCTCGACAGAATGCCTATTGGCACAGGGCCTTTTAAACTGGTTAATTACGTTAAGAATGAATATATTCGTTATCATAGAAACAACAACTTCTGGCGCCCCCCACCTGAGTTTGAGCAACTAGTTTTTAATATTACTCCACAAAGTAGTGCTCGATTAACTAAGCTAATTACTGGCGATTGTAGTGTTTCAGCTCTGCCCAAAGCGGGTGAACTACCTGTCATCAAACAACATTCGAACCTTGAGATAGATACCCAGCTTGGATTTAACGTAGCGTTTTGGGCCTTTAATACTAAAAAGAAGCCATTTGATGATGTACGTGTACGCCAAGCCTTAGCGTACGCCGTTGATAAGCAAAATATTCTACGTGCCGTTTACCAGGAGACAGCAATTAAAGCGACCGGTATGTTGCCGCCACAATCTTGGGCCTATCATTACAACAAAAGTAGTTATCACTATAATCCTGAAAAATCACGAGCGTTACTTGCAGATGCTGGCATAAAAAATCTCACTATCGATATCTGGGCTATGCCTGTAGCCCGTATTTATAATCCAAATGCGCTAAAGACCGCCGAGCTAATCCAAGCTGATTTGGCTAATATTGGTGTTAAGGTCAATATTGTCACCTTTGACTGGAGTGTGTTTAACCAAAAGCTAAATAACAATCAATATGACTCGGTATTAATAGGTTGGAATGCCGATAATAGCGATCCTGATAACTTTTTCTCACCAATTATGAGCTGCGCTTCTTTAGCGTCCTCAAGCAATCGCGCACAATGGTGTAATCTAGAAATGGATCGCACATTAGCTAAGGCTAAAGCCACCACTTCAGAGCCAGAACGTAAAATTTTATATCAGCAGGCTGAAGCTCTATTTAACGAGCACGTCCCTATGATGACTTTTGCCCATGCCACACAGCTAACGTTTAAAAGTAAAAATGTGAAACAAACTCAACTCACCCCGTTTGGCGGGATTACATTTGAAAATGCTAAGACGATAGCGCCTGAAGGAGATTTGTAATGGGTCGCTATTTAGTTCGTCGCTTAAATCTATTTATAGCTACAACTATCGCATTGATTACTGTGCTATTTATCACTACAGGGCATTTCCCTGTCGAAAGACCTTATGCGCTGTCAGGGATAGCGGCACCTACTTCAACACAACTGCAAAATATTACTGATAATTACCAACTAAACGGTAATCAGCTACAGCAGTTTATCGCCTATGCTCAGACCCGTTTAAGTGGTGATTTAGGTCTATCAGTGACTTCACAACGCCCTGTGATTGAGGAATTGACACAAGCTTTACCCGCCTCTTTCGAACTCGCTATAGTTGCCGGACTCATAGCGGTATTATTTGGTGTTCCATTAGGTGTTTTAGCGTCGTTAAGCAAAAACAAGGTCACTCAACACAGTATTATGGCAATAACCTTAACTGGCTATTCCATACCTGTATTTTGGCTAGGTTTGACCTTATCACTTTGGTTTGGCGTTGAATTAGGCTGGTTACCCGTTTCTGGTCGGATTAATTTGCTTTACGAAATAGAACCTGTCACAGGCTTTATGTTGATCGATACTTTACTGTCAGATTCAATCTACCGCGTATCGGCATTTAAAGACGCTGTGTTTCATATCATTTTGCCGTCAATAACATTAGCTGTATTACCTTTTACGGTAGTAGTGCGTATTACTCGTGCTGCCATGTTGACCATCATGGAACAACCTTATATTAAAGCTGCTGAAGCTCGAGGACTCCACACTGGTACAATTGTGCTACGTCATGCATTACCTAACGCACTCATTCCTGTATTAAAAAATATGGGCCTAATGTTAGGCACATTTGCTAGCTACGCTATGATAGTCGAGGTTATATTTTCTCGTCAGGGGGTAGGAAGCTGGCTCGTATCAGGCATTTATCAGCGAGATTACACAGTGATCCAAGGCGGTGTATTGGGCGTTGCGCTCATTATTATCTTCTTTAGTATTTTAATTGAAGTGCTGCATACAGCCTATAATCCGCTTAGTAGGAAAGAAATTTATGCCGCGAATTAGAATCTATCAAGAAGACCATATTCCTTCTCCGATGCAAAAGGTTTGGCAAGCATTTGCCGACAACCCATTTGCATTAATGGGGCTTTGGGCTGTTTTTTGTTTACTCACTTTAGCCTTGTTTGGTCCATGGATTGCGCCGTTTTCGCCAGAGCAACAAGATCCACTAGCTTTGCTGTTACCGCCATCTTGGGATGCGAGTGGTACTGTTGAACATTTTCTTGGCACTGATGATTTAGGTAGAGATATTTTTAGTCGCCTACTCCATGGTGCGCACCTGACATTTGGAATGGCACTTGCCATTGTTCTCGCATCATTACTCGTTGGTTTTATTATCGGCTCGATTTCAGGCATGATGAAAGGACTAAAATCATCAATTTTAAGTCACTTATTAGATGCACTTCTTTCTATCCCATCCTTGCTACTTGCGATCCTTGTTGTAGCCGTTATGGGGCCCGGTTTAGATAATGTATTTTGGGCTGTAGGTATTGCACTAACACCGCAGTTTGTCCGTGCTATCCACCAAGCCGTGCATGAAGAGTTGCAAAAAGACTATGTTACCGCCGCTAAACTCGATGGTGCCAATTCTATTCAGGTATTTTGGTATGTCATTATGCCAAACGTCTGGGAAACCGTCATTATTCAAACTACACTCGCCATTTCTGCTGCTATTTTGGATATTGCTGCACTCGGCTTTTTAAATCTGGGCGCCCAAGCGCCAAGCCCAGAATGGGGAGCTATGGTATCGCAAGGATTGGATAACTTATTGACCGCACCTTGGACTGTTACCATTCCAGGAGTTGCCATATTGTGCAGCGTTTTAGCCATTAATTTAGTTGGTGACGGATTGAGATCGGCGTTATCGCCCATCAGAAATTAATATTATGCCATTACTCGATATTCGTAATCTCACCATTGAACTCGACACCCCACAAGGACGAGTGAAAGCACTTGAGCGCGTTAGCCTGATGATTAACCCTGGTGAGCTACATGGCCTTGTTGGAGAATCTGGCTCAGGACGAACATTACTCGCGCGCGCTATATTAGGGGTGCCAGGCCATAACTGGACAATCACCGCTGACCGTATGATGTGGGATGGGCAGAACCTAATGGATATGTCTGCCAAACAACGCCGTAATTTAATGGGCAGCGAAATTGCAGTTATTTTCCAAGATCCTACAGGTAGTTTAGATCCTGCAATAACGGTAGGCAGCCAGCTTATTGAAGCAATGCCCTTAGACAAAAAGATTGGATTTTGGCGACGCAATAAAGCCCGTAAAGCTATCGCACAAAAGTGGCTTCACAAAGTAGGTATCAAAAACACTGAAGAGGTTATGAGCAGCTATGCTTGGGAGCTTTCAGCTGGTGAATGCCAAAAAGTGATGATAGCTATGGCTATTGCCAACCAGCCAAGGTTGTTAATTGCCGACGAACCTACCGATTCAATGGAATTAAGTACTCAAGCACAAATATTTAGGCTTTTGAGTAAACTCAATCAACTTCATAACGTATCAATTCTATTGATTAGTCATGAGCTAGACACGTTATCTGGCTGGTGCGATCAACTAACTGTGCTCTATTGTGGTCAGGTAATGGAGTCAGGCCCTACGGCTGAAGTATTAGAGCAGCCTTTTCATCCGTACACCAAAGCCCTTTTAGACAATATGCCAGACTATTCTGGCGGTTTAGCTCATAAATCGGTTATGCAGACACTGCCAGGTTCATCACCCGCGTTGCAACATCTGCCGATAGGCTGTCGCCTAGGTCCACGTTGCCCACAGGCGCAAAAACGTTGCGTCAGCAAGCCAAGTCTATGTCATCAAAAAGACCGCTATTTTGCTTGTCATTTCCCTTATAACAGCGAGCCATGTAATGACGACACCCCTTCTTAAAGTTAATGATTTAAGTAAAAGTTACTATGCTGGCTATAAACGTTTTAAGCGTCAGTATAACCATGCTTTGTCTCCAGTTTCCTTTGAACTTAATCAAGGCGAAACATTAGCCATTGTAGGTGAAGCAGGCTCAGGCAAAAGTACCATCGCTCGCATTCTTGTAGGCGCTGAAATTCGAAGTGGCGGTGAAATCTTCTTTGAAGGTGAGGCTTTAGAAAAACAAGACTTAAAGCAACGTTGTCGATTGATCCGGATGATTTTTCAAGATCCAAATACCTCGCTCAACCCACGGTTAACCATTGGCGAGCTGCTAGATGAGCCCCTTAAATTTAATACAAAATTGGATAGCCATGAACGTAAAGCACAAGTTATTGATAAACTAAGAAAAGTGGGGTTATTGCCTGAACACGTAGAGTTTTATCCTCACATGATTTCTGAAGGACAAAAACAACGAGTCGCCGTTGCTAGAGCACTTATGTTAGATCCTAAAATTATTATTGCCGATGAAGCTTTAACAGCCTTAGATCTATCTGTACGCTCACAGATCCTAAACTTATTGCTAGAATTGCAGCAGGATATGGGCTTATCGTATATTTTTGTATCACATAACATGAATATTATTCGTCATGTAAGTGACAAAATAATGGTGCTAAAAAAAGGCGTAATGGTAGAAAAAGCCAATACAGAACAATTATTTAATGCACCACAACACGAATATACTCAAAGATTAATTCAAGAGCAGAGTTTGTTTACTCGTAAAAAGTAACTCTGTTAAACATATTTTTTCGCCTTAAATGAGGTGAAAACCAATATCAAAATGGGCAGTCTTGAGCGTGCTAAACTGCTCCTACCACTGATAAAAAAGCCGATTTTCGACAAAAACGAGTGCCATTTGATGTCGGTTTAATTATCCTAGAGACAATTTTTTAAGAGAATCAAAAAATATGATCATCAAACCTAGAATCCGTGGTTTTATTTGTACTACGACCCATCCTGTTGGCTGCGAAGCTAACGTCCTTGAGCAAATTAACTTTACCAAGGCAAAAGGCAAAATTGCTAACGGCCCAAAAAAAGTCTTAGTTGTTGGTTCTTCAAGCGGATATGGTCTTTCTTCACGTATCACCGCAGCTTTTGGCAGCGATGCAGCCACGTTAGGTGTGTTTTTTGAAAAGCCAAGTACTGAAACTAAACCAGGTACTGCTGGTTGGTACAACTCAGCGGCTTTTGACAAGTTTGCTAAAGCGGAAGGCCTTTACTCTAAAAGCATTAACTGTGATGCATTTAGCCATGAAGCTAAACAAAAAGCGATTGAGCTTATCAAACAAGACCTAGGTCAAATTGATATGGTGGTTTACTCACTTGCCTCTCCAGTACGTAAAATGCCTGATAGCGGCGAGCTTATTCGCTCATCATTAAAGCCTATTGGCGAAACCTACACCGCTACGGCTGTAGATACCAATAAAGACCTAATCATTGAAGCAAGCGTAGAGCCAGCTTCTGAGCAAGAGATTGCTGATACTGTCACCGTGATGGGTGGAGAAGATTGGGAGCTATGGATGCAAGCTCTATCAGAAGCCGGTGTTCTTGCTGACAACTGCAAAACGGTTGCTTACAGCTACATTGGTACAGAGCTAACTTGGCCTATCTATTGGCACGGCGCACTAGGCAAAGCCAAAATGGATCTTGACCGGGCTGCTCACGCTCTTGATGCAAAGCTTTCGGCAACGGGTGGCAGTGCAAACGTTGCGGTACTAAAGAGTGTTGTTACTCAAGCAAGCTCTGCTATTCCTGTAATGCCGCTATACATCGCAATGGTATTTAAGAAGATGCGTGCAGAAGGGCTACATGAAGGCTGTATAGAGCAGATTAGCCGTATGTTCAATGAGCGCCTATTCAAAGCTGATGGCACTAAGGCTGACGTTGATGAGTCAAACCGTCTGCGTTTGGATGACTGGGAACTTCGTGAAGAGATCCAGCAGCATTGCCGTGATATGTGGCCACAAGTGACGACTGAAAACCTAGCTGAACTGACTGATTACCGTGAATATAAGGAAGAATTCCTTAAACTATTCGGTTTCGGTGTAGAAGGTATTGATTACGAAGCAGACGTTAACCCACACGTTGAGTTTGACGTAGTTTCAATCTAATCATAGTAGCTACAAGAGCTAACCATAAAACGCTGTAATCATTGATTACAGCGTTTTTTATTTCCGCTATAAAAAACGCCTTTCCCTTCGAATGCCCTGTATAAACACATAACAAGACCTTCTCCGCCCCAAAGAAGGATCACTCGAGTCTTTGCCTTCATTAATGAGAACTCTATCCACTTTAGTGTATTAAGCTAACTTTCTGAGCAATAGTTAAATCATGCCTAATTTAAGACATAAAAAAACCGGCTTTATTAGCCGGTTTTTAATGCCTAGTTAAAAAGCTAGACGCTATTTATTCAGTAATGCTCACTGCTATTCAGCTACAGGGTAAAGCACTTCACCCTTAGCTTTTAGAGAAGCGATTACCGCACGATAGTCATTCTCACTGTACTGAGAGCTTAAGCGTTGCTTTAGAGAATCTAGTAGAGCGGCGTCAACGCCATCAGCTGCATTAACTTGCTTTAGAACAACAACTGCATAGCCATTCGCAAGCGCTACAGTATCTACTGATGGCTTATCAGTAGGCTGTGCCATTGCAAATGCTTTATTAACAATTGCACCATCAATATTCTGGGCAAAACGTGCCAGCTTATCTTCAGTGGTAAAGTCAGCAGTAATACCAGATGCTTCAACAGCAGTCATCGCGTCTTGAGCTTGCTTACGAGCAGCTTCATTTGCTTGCTCTTGCTTTAGACGGTTAGCAATCGCATTACGCACATCAGCTAAATCCATTGTACCAGCCTCTTTATGGCTGTTAACACGGATAACTACAACATGGTTTGGCGCAACTTCAAGTACATCACTATTCATGCCATCAACTAACACATTTGTTGAGAACGCTTCTTTAAGCAGATCTGGCTTGCTAAATAGCTCTGGTGCATTATTACGCGTGAACTCTGGTGTTGTTTTAACGTCAACATCTAAGTCTTTAGCCGCTTCGACTAAAGTATCAGGAACTTCATAGCTAGTATCAGCAAGAATTTGCTGTAGTTCGTAGAACTTATCTACTGCGGCTTTATCTTGAAGCTGAGCAATAATCTTCTCTTTGACATCAGCAAATGGTGCTTGAGCACCAGCTTGAATATCAAGTGCTTTAATGATGTGGTAACCGAAGTTAGTTTTGACAACGTTTGAGTATTCACCTTTGTTTAGGGCAAACAATGCTGTATCAAACTCAGGCTCCATAACACCCGCTTCGAACCAGTCAAGTTGACCGCCTTGTTCGCCGCTGAACGTGTCTTCAGAATCTGTTTTTGCAAGTTCAGCAAAATCAGCGCCTTCTTGAAGTTGCTTATAAATAGCCTCGGCCTTCGCTTTAGATGCATCTTCATCATCACCTAACTGGACTAAGATATGCGCCGCTAAACGCTTTTCAGCTTGGGTGTAGTTGGCTTTATGCTCGTCATAATAAGCTTGTGCATCTGCATCAGTTACTTTGATGTCTTTCGCTAACTCTTTAGCGTCAAGCTCAATGTAATCAAGGCTAACGACTTCTGGGCGCACAAACTGTGCAAGGTTAGCATTGTAATAAGTTTGGATCTGCTCATCAGTGACACTGATGTCTGCAAGGAATGGAGTCGCATCAATGATTTTATAACCGATATCACGAGTCTGCCCTTGAAGATCCGCTACATATTGAGCTTCACCTGGTAGAACAAACTCTGAACCAACTAAGGTCGCTACAAGCTGACGTCGAGTCATATCAGTGCGCATCATATCGCGGAAAGTGTTTGCTTGATAACCTAACTGACGCAAAATAGCTTGGTAGCGATCGTTATCAAATACACCATCAGTTTGGAATGCAGGCTCAGTCATGATAGCGGCTTTGATCTGCTCGTCAGAAACACGAAGGCCTAACTCGGCAGCATTTTGATCAAGCAACTTTTCAGCAACTAAACGCTCTAATACGCTCTGCTTTACGCTTTGCATATAGTTGTCATCAGCTGACAAAGTCGCAAACATATCACCTAACTGTTGCTCTAAACGACCACGTTCATTTTGATATGCTTGTTCTAAAGCTGAGTTGCTGATCTCTTCACCATTTACGGTAGCAGCAGCAACCTCAGTTGAAGAACCTAAATAACTACTTACACCCGTAAATGCAAAAGAAAGTATCACAAGGATTAAAATACTTTTTGCAATGACGCCTTGTGAGCCTTCGCGAATCTTTTCTAACATCAGACTTCTCGCTTGTTGCGATTAATAAAATAAAAAGGCGCATCACTGTTTGATGCGCCTTTTTGTAATTTAAAGGAGAAGAAAAAATACTTCAAACTCCTGCTGGCAAAATTAAGGGGTAACTTAACTTGTGCCTTTTCTATTTGTAAAAAGCACTGCTAAACAGTGCTTTTCTACAATAGCCTTACAAAAGGCTGCATTGCTAACTTTATATTAGTTAACAGCGTCTTTTAGAGCTTTACCAGCTTTAAATGCTGGAATATTTGCTGCAGCGATTTTGATCTCTTTACCCGTTTGTGGGTTACGACCAGTGCGCTCTGCACGTTGACGCACTTCGAAAGTACCGAAACCAACAAGAGCAATCTTATCGCCTTCTTTAAGGCCGTCAGTAACAGCGCCGATGAAAGAGTCTAATGCACGGCCAGCTGCCGCTTTAGAAATGTCAGCACCAGAAGCGATTTTCTCGATTAGTTCAGATTTGTTCATGTCATCCCCTTGAATGTAATTTGTGCGCCGCACCCAAATTCTTGTCTAGAGCGGTCTGCGGAGGCTTTTTATAACAAGCTTAGAACCAAAGTTCAAGCCTTATAGGAAAACCAAATAAATAAATTAGGATACTACTCAAAACCAGTCACTCCAAGGGCTGGAGCGACTGACTCTCCACAGACTTAGGCTACCACAGCTTGATACAGAGGTAAGCCCTTTTTACTGTTTTTTTAAAGCATTCCTGCAATTTATTGCGTTAGTCCACGTTTTAAACTACTTCGAAGCCTTCAACTGGTCGTTCAAGCGCCAATTTCAGTACTTCATCTACCCATTTCACAGGATGGATTTTTAGATCTGCTATCACATTTTGTGGGATTTCTTCTAAATCACGTTCATTTTCTTTTGGAATAAGAACAACTTTAGTTCCACCGCGGTGTGCAGCTAGTAATTTCTCTTTCAGGCCGCCGATCGGTAAAACTTCACCACGAAGAGTGATCTCACCAGTCATTGCCACATCGGCACGAACAGGATTACCCGTTAGGCTAGATACCAGTGCAGTACACATTGCCGCACCCGCTGATGGACCATCTTTAGGCGTTGCACCTTCAGGTACGTGCACGTGAATATCGCGCTTCTCATAAAAATCAGGGTTAATACCTAATTGTTCAGCACGGGCACGAACAACCGTCATTGCAGCTTGAATTGATTCCTGCATTACATCGCCTAGCGAGCCGGTATAAGTCAATTTACCTTTACCTGGTACTGAGGTCGCCTCAATAGTCAGTAAATCACCACCAACCTCTGTCCACGCCAAACCTGTCACTTGACCAATCTGGTTGTTAGACTCTGCTTTACCGTAATCACAACGCTGTACACCTAAGAAAGATTTCAAATTTTCTTGGTTAACTTCAATATGTTTAATGCTCTTATCAAGCAAAATGTTCTTAACCACTTTACGGCAGATCTTTGAAAGTTCACGCTCAAGTGCACGCACACCGGCTTCTCGGGTGTAGTAACGAATAATGCCAATAATTGCACTATCATCTACCGTCACTTCCTTAGCCTTAAGACCATTGCGCTCAATCTGCTTAGGCAATAAATGCTGCTTAGCGATATTGAGTTTCTCATCTTCGGTATAACCCGATAGGCGAATGACTTCCATACGGTCCAATAGCGGGCCTGGAATATTCATCGAGTTAGACGTTGCCACGAACATCACATCAGACAAGTCGTAATCGACTTCCATGTAGTGATCGCTAAACGCTGAGTTCTGCTCTGGATCTAATACTTCAAGTAGTGCTGACGCAGGGTCGCCACGCATGTCGCTACTCATCTTATCGATTTCATCAAGCAAGAATAATGGGTTTTTAACGCCCACTTTAGACATCTTCTGGATCACTTTACCCGGCATAGAGCCAATATAAGTACGACGATGTCCACGGATCTCCGCTTCATCACGCACGCCGCCTAAGGCTACACGCACATACTTACGGCCTGTCGCTTTCGCAATAGACTGACCTAGTGAAGTTTTACCTACACCTGGTGGCCCAACTAAACACAGGATTGGACCTTTAAGTTGCTTAACACGGCTTTGAACCGCTAAATACTCTAAGATGCGCTCTTTAACTTTCTCAAGACCGAAGTGATCGGTATCAAGTACATCTTGCGCTTTCGCTAAATCACGTTTGATTTTCGAGCGTTTATGCCAAGGCACAGACACCATCCATTCAACGTAACTTCTCACCACTGTCGCTTCAGCTGACATTGGTGACATCATTTTTAACTTATTAAGTTCAGCAGAAGCTTTTTCCTTCGCCTCGCTAGGCATTTGTGCTTCTTCAATCTTTTTCGCTAAGCTTTCAAACTCATCATGAGACTCATCAATATCACCAAGTTCTTTTTGAATGGCCTTCATCTGCTCATTCAAATAGTACTCGCGCTGACTCTTCTCCATCTGCTTCTTAACACGGCTACGAATACGTTTTTCAACCTGTAGTAGGTCAATTTCCGCTTCCATCATCGCCATTAAGTATTCGATACGCTCGCTTACATTTACCATTTCAAGCACAGACTGTTTGTCTTCAAGCTTAAGTGGCATGTGAGCCGCCATAGTATCAGCAAGTCTAGCCGCTTCATCGATGCCTGATAATGATGTTAATACTTCTGGTGGGATCTTTTTGTTTAGCTTGATATAACCTTCAAACTGACCAACAGCAGAACGTACCAGCACTTCCTCTTCTTTCTCTGAAAGAGGCTCAGACTCGAGATAGTGAGCAGTGGCTTGGAAGATATCATCTTGTTCTGAATAATTGTCGATACGCGCACGTTGACCACCTTCCACTAATACCTTTACGGTACCGTCAGGCAATTTCAATAGCTGTAGTATCGAAGCTACAGTACCAACATCAAAAATGTCGTCACTGGTAGGATCGTCTAACTCAGCATCACGCTGAGCGACTAAAATAATTTGCTTATCTTGCTCCATTGCTTTTTCTAAGCAACGAATAGATTTCTCTCGACCGACGAATAACGGAATTACCATATGGGGATAAACCACCACATCTCTGAGTGGTAGTACGGGTAGTTCGATTCGCGCATCACGCTCTAGGGTCATAGCTCGATTCCGTTTTTTATGATTACTAATGAGTATATTGGGATGATTAGATAGGTTTCAATGGTGAAAAAGAATTAATTAAAGAAGTGTACAAAAAAGGAGCCATATAGGCTCCTTTTAATCTATCTAACTGTAGATGATAGTTTATTCAGCGGTCGCTGCTTGTGTTTCGTTGTTAGCGTAAATCAAAATAGGGGTTGATTCACCTTTTACTACTGATTCATCGATAACTACTTTAGCTACATCGTTCGTTGATGGTAAGTCATACATGATATCAAGCAGAATGCCTTCAACAATTGAACGAAGACCACGAGCGCCCGTTTTACGAGTCTGTGCTTTAAGCGCAATAGCCTTAAGCGCATCTTCTCTAAACTCTAAATCCACGCCTTCCATCTCAAACAATGCAGCATACTGTTTAGTAATTGCATTTTTTGGTTGAGACAGGATTTGGATTAACGCTTCATCATCTAGTTCAGCGAGTGTCGCAAGTACTGGTAGTCGACCAATGAACTCTGGAATTAGACCAAACTTCACTAAATCTTCAGGCTCTACTTGTAAAAGTCTGTCAGAGATATTTTTCTTATCTGCTTCACCTTTTACTTGCGCGCCAAAACCAATACCGCTACCTACGTGTGCACGTTGCTCGATAACTTTTTCAAGACCAGCAAACGCACCACCACAAACAAACAAGATCTTAGAAGTATCAACTTGTAAAAACTCTTGTTGTGGATGCTTACGACCACCTTGTGGTGGAACTGCTGCCACCGTACCCTCGATTAACTTAAGTAATGCTTGCTGTACGCCCTCACCGGACACATCTCGAGTAATTGACGGGTTATCAGACTTACGACTGATTTTATCAATTTCATCGATATACACGATTCCACGCTGCGCTTTTTCTACATCGTAGTCGCACTTTTGCAGTAGCTTTTGAATGATATTCTCAACATCTTCACCTACATAACCGGCTTCGGTTAAGGTAGTCGCGTCAGCCATAGTGAATGGCACATCTAGAAAACGTGCAAGCGTTTCTGCAAGTAGCGTCTTACCACTACCTGTAGGGCCTATAAGCAAGATGTTACTTTTACCTAATTCAACGCCGTCCTTTGGACCTGCATTTCTTAAGCGCTTGTAGTGGTTATACACAGCTACAGATAACACTTTCTTAGCTTTATCTTGACCGATAACGTAATCATCTAAATGCGCACGCAGCTCATGAGGTGTCGGCAATCTGTCCTGATCTTGTTTCGGTGAAATCTCTTTGATTTCTTCTCTAATAATGTCGTTGCAGAGTTCAACACACTCATCACAAACATATACTGAAGGTCCAGCGATGAGTTTTCTTACTTCATGCTGGCTCTTTCCACAAAAAGAGCAGTACAGCAATTTTCCGCTGTCACCGTTACCTTTGTTTTCACCCATTACTTTACCTCTGTTTGCAGTCAAACTACTGCTTGGATCTTTTCAATACAACTTCTTTGAGCATAGCTCAGAGGAGCGTAAAAATCAGTCTCGTTTTGTCATCACTGAATCGACTAATCCGTATTCAGCAGCTTCAGTAGCACTCATAAAGTTATCACGGTCAGTATCACGTTCAATCACTTCTAGAGACTGGCCAGTATGCTCAGCAAGCATAGTATTTAGCTTGTTCTTGATCCCCAAAATCTCTTGAGCATGAATAGCGATGTCTGATGCTTGACCTTGGAAACCGCCTAATGGCTGATGGATCATCACTCGTGAGTTTGGTAAGCAATGGCGTTTTCCTGGCGCTCCACCTGCAAGTAGAAATGCGCCCATGCTCGCCGCTTGACCAATACATACTGTACTCACGTTCGGCTTAATGAACTGCATTGTATCGTAAATTGCCATACCTGCAGTCACGCTGCCACCAGGTGAGTTAATGTATAGGTAGATATCCTTATCTGGGCTCTCTGACTCCAAAAACAGTAACTGAGCAACGATAAGGTTAGCCATATGCTCTTCAACTTGACCAACAAGAAAGATTACTCGCTCTTTTAATAGACGAGAATAAATATCATATGAACGTTCACCTTTAGCTGTCTGTTCAACAACCATAGGAACGAGTGCGTTAAGTACTGATTCTGGCGCTTTGTGCATGATTAACTTCCCTAAATAAAAATGGCCCGCATGAGGAACCTCATACGAGCCATTATAAATGGCTAATAGCCATTTAAGTCAAGCGATGGTTACGCGCGACCTGTAGCCTTGTTCATAAATTCTTCAAAGTTGACTGCTTTTTCAGTCAAAGTTGCAGTTTTTAGCAAAGCTTCAACAGCTTGCTCTTCTAGAGCAACGTTGCGCATGTTTTGCATAAGCTCTTCGTTACCGTTGTAGTAAGCTACAACTTCACTTGGATCTTCGTAAGCAGAAGCCATAGAAGCGATCAAACCTTGAACGCGTTCATCTTCAGCTTTTAGCTCGTTTGTTTTGATCACTTCGCCAAGTAGTAGACCTACTTTAACGCGACGTGCTGCTTGCTCAGTGAACAGATCAGCTGGAAGCTCAGGCATGTTAGCCGCTTGGTCACCGAAACGTTGCATAGCTTGCTTGCGCAATACTTCTACTTCGCCTTCGATTAGTGCTGCAGGCAATTCGATGTCGTTTTGCTCAACTAGACCATTAAGAACTTGCTCTTTAACGTTTGCTTTAAGCGCTTGCTCAAGTTCACGGCTCATGTTCTTGCTGATTTCGCCGCGTAGTGCGTCGATGCCACCTTCGGTAATACCGAATAGTGTAGCGAACTCGTCGTTAACTTCTGGAAGGTTAGCCGCTTGAACTTCGTTAAGAGTAATAGCGAAAGTCGCTACTTTACCCTTTAAGTTTTCAGCATGGTAATCTTCAGGGAAAGTCACTTCGATGTTAAACTCTTCACCCGCTTTGTGACCTTCAACGCCAGACTCGAAGCCTGGGATCATACGGCCGCTGCCTAGTTGAAGTTCGAAATCGTCAGCTTTGCCGCCTTCGAATTCTTCACCATCGATTGAACCAACGAAGTTGATCTTAGCTTTGTCACCTTCAGCCGCTGCGCGGTCAGCTACTTCGAAAGTAGCGTGTTGGTTACGTAGCGTTTCAATCATAGCATCAACGTCTGCTTCAGTAACTTCAGCAGTAGGCTGTTCAACAGTGATTGACTCAAGACCTTTTAGCTCTACTTCTGGGTAGATTTCAAAAGTAGCAACAAACTCAAAGTTTTCGCCTTCAGTTGAACCAGGAGTTAATGTCGGTGCGCCAGCTGGGTTTAACTTCTCAGCAATGATTGCTTCAACGAAGTTACGCTGCATCACTTCACCAGTGATATCTTGACGAATAGCTTTACCATAACGCTTATTAATAACGCTTACAGGTACTTTTCCTGGACGGAAACCTGGGATACGGGCACGCTTAGCTTCGCTTTTTAATGCTTCTTTAACAGTGTTCTCAATCTGCTCAGCAGGTACAGAAATTGTTAGGCGACGCTCTAAGCCTTGTGTGGTTTCAACAGAAACTTGCATTTTTTTACCTCGAAATATGTCTATCGTCCTTTGCAATAGTCGAAAACTCAACTATTCAGGTATTCGTTTCTTGATCCATAAATTTAACCAAAATGCCCATAAATACTGACGATCGGCACAGGTATCTTTTAGTTGATAATTATCAAGACGCGACATTATAGCTATGGAATGCGCCAGAGTCGAGCCTCAAAGCGTGATTTACAGGCGTAAAAAAAGCGACCTAGGGTCGCTTTTTTAACTTCTTTACAGAATGAGTGGGGTGACTGATGGGGTTCGAACCCACGACAACCGGAATCACAATCCGGGACTCTACCAACTGAGCTACAATCACCACAAAAATGGTACGCCCGGCAGGATTCGAACCTGCGGCCACCCGCTTAGAAGGCGGGTGCTCTATCCAACTGAGCTACGGGCGCTCGGTAATGAAAATAAATTCATTTCCTGAACTGGGCTACTAACGTTCCACGTTAGTTTAAATATGGTCGGTGATAGAGGATTCGAACCTCTGACCCTCTGGTCCCAAACCAGATGCGCTACCGGGCTGCGCTAATCACCGAAATTGTGAAACCTAATGTAAAGTACGTTTTCACGCTGGGACACTCTTTACTGTTTCTGGCCCTCAAGGACAACAACTTGCTGCTCGGTGAGGACGGAGCGCATAGTACCCCCACACCTAAAAGTCGTCAACGACTTTCTTCAAAAAACTTACCTGCATGATTACTTTGCAAGCTAATAGCTTTCTGTTTAACCAATCAGCTAGAAATTGCATCAATATTAAGTAATTCAGTACTGATTTTCATTAATACGCGCCAATCAGCTTCTTACGCTTATAAACGTTTAATGAAACATAACAATACGTCATTATAAATTAAATTACAGACTTCCCTATTATAGAATGCGATTATCCGTATATTAGAATTGATTGTTAATTGTCTTAACCAATGACAGTTTACGGCTCTCCTGCTAAAATGTCGCCGTTTTCCATTATCGCGCCGTATAAAGGACACCAACCCCAATGACAGCCCAAAATATCGATGGTAAAGCGATTGCGCAAACCATTCGAACGCAACTCAAAGATAAAGTAACCGCCCGCAAAGAGGCTGGTCAAAGAGTTCCAGGTTTAGCCGTAATACTTGTAGGAGCAGACCCGGCTTCACAAGTTTATGTCGGCAGCAAACGCCGCGCCTGTGAAGAAGTCGGTTTTATGTCTCGTTCATACGATCTAGACAGCAGCACATCAGAAGAAGCACTTTTGTCATTAATTGACGAATGTAACGAAGATCCAAGTATTGATGGCATTTTAGTTCAATTGCCGCTACCTGAGCATATTGAAGAATCAAAAGTCATTGAACGTATTCGTCCAGACAAAGATGTTGACGGTTTCCACCCATACAATGTTGGGCGTCTTGCACAGCGTAGCCCTGTTTTACGCTCATGCACCCCGATGGGGATCATGACGCTGCTCAAGTCTACTGAAATTGATACCTATGGTTTAGATGCGCTAGTTGTCGGGGCCTCTAATATTGTCGGCCGCCCAATGGCACTTGAGCTTTTATTAGCAGGTTGTACGACGACTATCTGTCACCGTTTTACTCGTAACCTTGAAGATAAAGTTAGACGTGCTGATTTAGTCGTTGTTGCTGTTGGTAAACCAGGCTTTATTCCGGGTGACTGGATTAAACCTGGCGCAGTCGTTATTGACGTGGGGATTAACCGCCTTGAAAATGGTCAGCTTGTGGGCGATGTTGAATTTGACGTTGCCGCTCAGCACGCAAGCTTTATTACACCAGTGCCCGGCGGCGTAGGTCCAATGACCATCGCAAGCCTGCTAGAAAACACCTTATACGCTTGCGAGCAGTATCACGACTAACTACAGTCACCAGCTCTTTAAATAATACTTCTCAGTATATTTGAAAGATTAAAAAAGCCTGCATCTGCAGGCTTTTTTGTGTCTTGTCGTTCAACTTTTGGTAAAAAGTTACTTCTTACGCCAAGTCGTGCCTTCTGGGCCGTCTTCTAGAATCACACCTAATGCATTCAAACCATCACGTGCAACATCAGCTGCAGGCCAGTCTTTTTCTGCACGGGCGCGATTACGCTCGACAATTAAAGCTTCGATCTCAGCAACTTCATCATCGCTACCTTCTCCCTTAAAGAAGGTATCAACGTCTTGGCCTAAAATACCAAGCACATCTGCAAGCTCTTTAAGCGCAACACCTAACGCAGAGGCTTTAGCCATATCAGTCAGCTTAAGACGGTTGATTTCACGCACCATGTCAAACAACACTGAATAGGCTTCTGGTGTATTAAAGTCATCATCCATCGCTGATTTAAACTTAGCGATAAACGCTTCAGCCGGCGCAGCCGTCACAGTTAAATCTAAATCTTTAAGCGCGGTATAGATGCGCTCAAGACCTGATTTTGCCTGCTTTAGGTTATCTTCTGAGTAATTAAGCTGGCTACGATAGTGACCAGACAACAAAAAATAACGCACAGTTGCCGCATCGTAATGGCCTAACACGTCACGGATAGTGAAAAAGTTATTCAAAGATTTTGACATCTTTTCTTTATCAACCATCACCATACCCGTATGCATCCAGTAATTTACATACGGTGTATCGTGAGCACAGCATGACTGCGCGATTTCATTTTCATGGTGTGGGAACTGCAGATCAGAACCGCCGCCATGAATGTCGAAGTGATTACCTAGATGTTTGCTGTTCATTGCTGAACATTCAATGTGCCAACCTGGACGACCTGGTCCCCATGGCGATTCCCAAGTTGGCTCGCCTGGCTTAGACATCTTCCACAATACGAAATCCATTGGATCGCGCTTGGCATCTTCAACTTCTACGCGAGCCCCCGCTTGTAGCTGTTCAAGATTCTGGCCAGACAAACGGCCATATTCAGGGAATGAAGAAACACTAAATAGTACATCACCGTTCGAAGCTACATAGGCATGCTCACGCTCGATAAGCTTTTCAACCATGTCGATGATTTCTGGCATATGCAATGTTGCACGAGGCTCATTATCAGGACGCGCCATATTAAGTGCATCAAAATCACGGTGCATCTCTGCAATCAAACGCTCAGTTAAATCGTCACAACTTTCATTGTTTTCGTTAGCGCGTTTAATAATTTTATCGTCTACGTCAGTAATATTACGTTGAAAATTAACATCGTAACCGCTGTATCTTAAGTATCTAACAATCATGTCGAAAGATACAAATGTACGCCCATGGCCAATATGACATAAATCATAGATGGTCACCCCACACACATACATGCCAACCTTTCCTGGTTGTAATGGCACAAACTGCTCTTTTTGGCGGGTAAGACTATTGTAAAGCTTCAACATTGATTATTCTCTTCAACGGCTATCTGTAAAAATGTGTTGTTCAGTCTACCATTGCAAAAGTCGCTGTTCCAAGCTGTTTTCGTGTCGAGAGTTCGCAAAAATGATTAGATAAGCAGGATCTAGGCAGGTTTATAATCCAAGCCTTGCTAACCTGAAGCCACAATCCCTGTCTAGTTGTCTAAATTCAGTACAAACACAGGCTAAAAGCAGTGGTTAATTCACTAAGCTAAACACTCAAAGCTTTATGGCATAGGGCAATTACGTTAGAATCCAGCCATAATCGACAACGTACTAAATAACGAGAGTTTTAAATATGATTACATTGCACACTAACCACGGCGAAATCAAGCTAGCCCTAGATGCTGAAAAAGCACCAAACACTGCGGCTAACTTCGTAAAATATGTCAAAGAAGGCTTCTACGATGGTACTGTTTTCCATCGTGTAATTGACGGTTTCATGATCCAAGGCGGTGGCTTCACTGAAGATATGGGCCAAAAGCGCACTAACGAAACAATCGAAAACGAAGCAAACAACGGTTTATCGAACAAAATCGGTACTATCGCTATGGCTCGCACGTCAGATCCACACTCTGCGACAGCTCAGTTCTTCATCAACGTTGGCGACAACACTTTCCTAGACTTTAAGTCTGAGTCAGCCCAAGGCTGGGGTTACTGCGTATTTGGTGAAGTTGCTGAAGGCATGGATATTGTTAACAAGATCAAAGCTGTTAGCACTGGTAACCGTGGTATGCATCAAGATGTTCCTCTTGAAGCTGTTGTCATCGAAAAAGTAACCATCGAAGAGTAATATTATTTCGATGCGTACTTTATTTGTGGGCGATTTGCACTTAAGTGCCGATCGCCCCGATATTACCCAAGCCTTTCTTAAATTTCTCGAGACTCAACTTCAGGATACTGATGCCTTATATATCTTAGGCGATCTGTTTGAAGTCTGGGTGGGTGATGATATTGCAGAGCCTTTTGCAAATGAATTAGCTAATGCAATTAAAAAAGCATCTCTAAAACTGCCTATCTTCTTTATCCACGGTAATCGAGATTTTTTGATAGGGAATCGTTTTGCCCAAGACTGCGGCATGACCTTGCTCCCAGAAATCTACACAATCGATTTATACGGGGTGCCAAGTGTGATCCTGCACGGTGATAGCTTATGTACGCTCGATAAGGCTTATCAACGTTTTCGTCGATTCAGAAATCAAAGCTGGGCCAAATGGCTTTATGCCCATTTACCCAAGTCCAAACGCTTAGGTATTGCGGCAAAACTGCGTAGCAAGAGCCAGAGCAGCAATCAGCAAAAAAGTTACACCATCATGGATGTTGAACCGGATGCTGTAAACGAATTGCTTAAGGTTACAGATACTCAGCAAATGATCCACGGCCATACTCATAGACCAGCAATCCATCAGTTACCCAATGGTAAACGCCGTATTGTGGTCGGAGATTGGTATGAACAAGGCAGCATGCTAAGTGTTAGTAAAGACAGTGTAGAACTGATTGAACTCCCTTTCGGCAAGTAATCGATAACTTGCCGTTCTTTAGCTAATACTTACCAGCCCTTAACTTAAGCTACTTCAGTGTTAACTGCATTTATAGGCGAGCCACTGTGAAACTTAAAGTCTGCATCATCAGCTAAAATCAGCGCTGCCTCTACTGTGGCAAAGTGGGCGACTCTATCACTGATATCGGTAGCTGAAATAGCCTGCGCTAGCGTTAGATAATCTTGATAATGGCGTGCTTCAGAGCGCAATAAGGAAATGTAAAACTTCTTTAGTTCCTCATCTAAATGTGGCGCCAATTTAGCAAAACGCTCACAAGAACGTGCTTCAATAAATGCACCAACAATTAGTTTATCGACTAAAGTTACCGGATCGTGAGTTCTAACTTGTTTCATCATACCTTTTGCGTAGCGACCCGCTCTGGCACTCTGATAGTCAATACCTCGATGGTGCATAATTTCTAACACTTGCTCGAAATGGTGGAACTCCTCTTTAATTAGTCGCACCATTTTCGCGATCAATTCTTCACTATGCGCAAAGTCACTACGTCCAACCAACTCTGCCGCGAGCTCATTCTTTTTACTATTACCATTTAAGAAGACTTCGACATTTCTATCTTGGCTATAAACGAAATCAGAATACGGTTTAGCCCAGTCTTGCAAAATCTTGCCACTTTGCTCGTCCACCGCATATTTACGCACCACAAACATCGCTGTTTGAGCTGCTTTCAGCTCACAATTACAATGATCAATTAGCAAACCTTTTAAGCGCTCGGGCTTTTTAGCTTCTTCAATCCAACTATCTGGAGTTTCACATTTTAGAAAGGAGTTAATCGGTGCTAATAATTGCTGTACAGCTGAGTTCATCTTGAGTCCATCAAGGCATTGTTAGTGACACTATTTTATCAGCAATTCTCAGCACAATCCTAGCTTTAGACCTATGCTTAATTTGACAGGCTTGACTCTTAGCAGATTTTGTTCAATAAATAACCTTAGAGCTGTAACAAGTTCGTCTGCAGTTTGGCGAGCCAAATTAATATAAAAGCTAAAAGCCAACGAGGATAACTATAATGATATTGAATCACTTAATGGGGCTATACACTCATCCAAAAGAAGAGTGGCACACAATTGAAAAAAACCACGAAGCGCTGCGCAGTAGCTTAAGCCATATTGTCATCATTGCACTAATACCTGCCATTTGTGCATTCATTGGTACCTCACAAATTGGTTGGGACTTAGGAGTTGGAGAGCGTCAGTTCCTAACAACTGAAAGCGCTATGATCATGTCTACTGGAATGTATTTTGGGCTAATCGCAGGAGTATTCGCCCTCGCCTATCTTGCTTTTTGGATGGCTAAAACCTTTGATGCAAAACCTAGCTATACCCAAGCACTCGAACTCGCGGCTTATACCGCAACGCCATTGTTTATGGTCGGCTTATCGGCTTTATACCCAACGCTGTGGTTTATTATGGTTGTCGGCCTTGCTGGCCTAGCATACTCGGTTTACCTGCTTTATACAGGCGTGCCGATTATTATGAATATACCTGAAGAAAAAGGCTTTATTTACGCAAGCTCTGTAGTAACAGCAGGTTTAGTGTTGTTAGTTGGCCTAATGGCTTCAAGCGTTATTCTGTGGAGTGTGGGTTTTGGCCCTATGTATCAGTAATACCGCTTTGTCTGTTTAGTAAGCTAAAACCAAGCAAATAATATAAGTGACTAAAATGAAAGCAAGAAAAAGCCGACGTAATGTCGGCTTTTTTAGTACTCATGCTTTATGGCTAGCATCAGTTAAATTAAGCTTACTCGAAAGAATCTCTTAATGGCACGGTTAGGTTAAATACTAACGCGTCTGAAGTAGAGTCTTTACTATCAGCACAGAAGTAACCTTCACGCTCAAACTGGTAAGCTTTTTCTGCTTCAGCATTCACAAGACTTGCTTCAACTAGACCATGCTTAATGGTCAATGAATGTGGGTTTAGCACTTCATCAACAGATTCTGCTGCTGCTGGATTCGGATCGCTGAACAATCTTTCATACATGCGAAGCTCTGCAGGTTTTGCAGTTGTTGCCTCAACCCAGTGAATAACGCCTTTCACTTTACGACCATCACTTGGATTTTTACCCAAAGTCTCGTCATCATAAGTACAGAAGATAGTGGTGATATTACCATCAGCATCTTTCTCGCAGCGCTCAGCTTTGATCACGTATGCATTACGCAAACGTACTTCTTTGCCTTGCACTAAACGTTTGTACTTCTTGTTTGCTTCTTCGCGGAAGTCATCAGCATCAATAAACAGCTCACGACCAAAAGATAGCTCACGCTTGCCCATCTCTTCCTTGCTAGGATGATTTGCCGCGTTGATAATTTCAACTTGGCCTTCAGGGTAGTTTTCGATAACCACTTTAACTGGGTTAATCACTGCCATCGCACGTGGTGCGAAGTCATTTAGCTCTTCACGGATACAAGCATCAAGCATGGCCACTTCAACCATGTTATCTTGCTTAGTCACGCCAATACGCTTACAAAACTCACGAATAGAAGCTGCTGTATAACCACGACGACGGTAGCCCGCGATTGTAGGCATACGTGCGTCATCCCAACCTGTTACCAAGTTGCGAACCACTAAGTCGTTTAGCTTACGCTTAGACATTAATGTGTATTCAAGGTTAAGTCTTGAAAACTCATACTGACGTGTTCTGTTTGGCGCTTGGAAATCATCTAAATGATCTAACACCCAGTCATACAATCTACGGTTATCTTGGAATTCAAGGGTACATAGAGAATGAGTGATGTTTTCAATCGCATCAGAAATACAGTGAGTGAAATCGTACATTGGGTAAATGCACCATTTGTCAGCTGTTTGATGATGGTG
Organism: Shewanella sp. 10N.261.52.F9; assembly: GCF_041471165.1. Taxonomy (NCBI): domain Bacteria; kingdom Pseudomonadati; phylum Pseudomonadota; class Gammaproteobacteria; order Alteromonadales; family Shewanellaceae; genus Shewanella; species Shewanella sp. 10N.261.52.F9. Next base: position 55,740 of record NZ_JBFRNX010000014.1, on the reverse strand, counting down.
AGCAAAACGAATGCGGTAGATGATTGGATCACGCATACACATAAATGGTGATGCCATATCAATCTTAGCGCGCAGTGAACACTCACCTTCTTTGAACTCACCTAAACGCATTTTTTCAAATAGCGCTAAGTTTTCTTCAGGTGTGGTGTCACGGAATGGGCTGTTTTTACCTGGCTCTTTAAGCGTGCCACGGTATTCACGCGTTTCGTCACCATTTAAGAAACATACATAAGCTAAGCCTTTGTTGATTAATTCAACGGCGTACTGATGTAGTTGGTCAAAGTAATTTGACGAATAACGAATGTCACCATCCCACTGAAAACCGAGCCACTGCACATCAGCCTGAATAGAATTAACGTAGTCGATATCTTCTTTTTCAGGGTTGGTATCATCAAAACGTAAGTTACATTGACCTTTGTAGTCTTGTGCAATGCCAAAGTTTAGGCAGATAGACTTAGCGTGGCCGATGTGAAGAAAGCCGTTTGGTTCTGGCGGAAAACGAGTTTGAACACTCGAATGCTTACCCGTGGCTAGATCTTCATCTATGATATTACGTATGAAGTTACTAGGACGTACTTCAGTGTCCACATGACTCATGGAAATCCTCTTTGCGAACGATGATTAAAAACTAAAAACGCATAATCCTACAGTTTCTGTAAAGGATCAACGATTGCGGCTTAAAAACCTACTCTACTGGCTATAGCATAAGCATATATAGCGCAAAAAGCAGCGAATTATCGCTGCTTTTTATTACTTGATAACAGTATACGCTATTCGCGTTATTCCGTAATCACTTTAATGCCTGGAATGATAGTCTGGGTTTTCTTACCCTTTCTCTTAAGCCAAACATAAAATACCACTAGCGCCACAGTAAAGAAACCAATCCAAAGGCTTGATTGCAATGGATGCTGTGCAAACGTTGCCGCTTGGTAGAACACTGTCGCTACACCGTAAGCTAACCCAAATGTCCATAGGCCTGCAAATGCTGCCCAACGACCACCAAACTCGTTAACTAATGCGCCCATTGCCGCTACACATGGCGTGTAGAGTAAAACAAACAGTAGGTAAGCAAATGCTGCTGTGACACCGGCGAAACCAGCTTGCAGTGCGCCGAAGGTAGAGGTATCAACTTCTAATTCTTCCGATGCAGTTTCTACAGATGATACATCGCCCACAGAGATTGAAAGTGGATCTTCAGGTGCAATACCAAATAGGTTCTCAGGAATCGTGCCTAGCGCTTCGGTTAGCGTTTCACTAAATGGTGCTAGTTCTTCATCACCCGCACCGCCATCTGAATATAGGCTGTTCAAAGTACCAACTACGGCTTCTTTAGCAAAAATACCGGTAATAATACCAACCGTTGCAGGCCAGTTATCTTGCTCTACACCCATTGGTGAGAACAACGGTGTCACTTTTTGGCTTGCAACACTCAGTACTGACTCAGAGCTGTCTTCATGACCGAATGAGCCATCAATACCAATCGCGTTAACAAAGTTTAGCAAAGTCACCACAATAACAATGGTTTTACCCGCGCCCATGATAAAGCTCTTAGTACGCTTACCAGTGCGCGCCATTACCGTTTTGAACTTTGGCTTTTCGTAGCTTGGTAGTTCCATTACTACCGCACTGCTTGAGCCTGGTAATAATGTGTTACGAAGTAATAAACCTGTACCAATCGCGGCAAAAATACCAATGATATACAGCAAGAATACTAAGTCCTGGCCCGACTCAGGGAAGAAAGCTGCTGCAAATAATGCATAAACTGGCAAACGTGCACCACAAGACATAAACGGCGCCATCATACCGGTCACAATGCGCTCACGCTCACTGCCTAGCGTACGCGTTGCCATAATGGCTGGCACTGAACAACCAAAGCCGACAATCATAGGCACAAAGGCACGGCCCGGCAGACCAATACGGCGCATCAAGCCATCAACCACAAACGCTGCTCGGGCCATGTAGCCTGAACCTTCAAGTACGGAAAGAGCCAAAAACAAGGCTGCGATAACCGGAATAAAGGTCGCAACGGTTTGAATACCTTGGCCAACACCACCAGCAATAATAGTGACCAACCATGTTGGTGAACCTAGGCTCGTCATAAACGCGCCTAAGTGATCAACAAACAAAGCACCAGCGGTAATATCGAAGAAGTCGATAAACGAGCTGCCCACGTTAATACTGAACATGAACATCAAATACATAACAAACAAGAAAACCGGAATACCAGCAACAGGGTGCAGCACGATTTTATCAAGCTTGTCGGTAAAGGTTTCACGGTTATCGCTATCAACAGAACCCGTAAACACGCGCTCAACAAAATCAAATCGCGTTGTCGCAACCATGATTTCGATATCTTTGCCTTGGCTAGATAACGCTTGCGAGTATTGCTCGACTTCGCTAGCCATTTGGCTGTTTTTACACTTACCACAGCCTAAACCATTAGCTAGCATAGCTAATGCACGGCCACGGCTTAAAGAATCATCTTGAGCGAGTAAATTGGTTACACCTGATTCAATTTCAGTGTCGTACGCTAAAACCAGTGGTGCTTCAGAGACTTTTCCGTCAAGTAGCGCGACGAATTGCTGTTTGACCTTTTCAATATCTTTCTCTTCACGAGAGCACACAGCAATAACAGGGCAACCGAGCTCTTGGCTCATCTTGTTCACGTCAATCTTGATACCACGCTCAAGCGCCGCATCAATCTTGTTCAGCACAACGACTAACGGAATCCCCAACTCACGTAATTGAATCGTAAGATACAAATGGCGCTCAATATTAGTAGCATCAACAAGGTTAATTATGCCGTCAATTTCTTGTTCTGCTAGGTACTGCTGAGCAATCTGCTCATCTAAAGAACAATCACAGCTATTGCCAGCAGGTAGAAGATCATAAATACCCGGTAAGTCAGTTAAGAATACGTCGCTACCTTGTAAAGCAAAGTGGCCCGTCTTTTTCTCAACAGTTACACCAGACCAGTTACCGACTTGTTGGTTAGAGCCGGTAAGTGCATTAAATAGCGTAGATTTACCCGCGTTTGGGTTACCTACTGTGACACAGTTAAATTGTTTAGCCATTCGCTTTTTCAACCTCAATAATATCTGCTAAATCGCGACGCATACATAATTTACTGCCACGGATATCTAACTCAACACCTGAGCCCATCGGCGCTCTGCGGATCAATGAGAATCGAGTATTAGGGGTGATCCCCATCGAAAGGAGTTTGCGTTTAACTACGGCTGGTAAGTCAATTTGACCTACTTGAGAAATTCTGGCGATATCGCCCGGATTCAATTCACTTAACTTCATTGTGCATTCCACCTATTTACAGGCCCCGACTCTCTTTGAAATTAGTGTTGATTCTAAAGGAGGCAAAAGAGTAATAACTTTACCTAGATCAACATTTGGGCTTGTAAACGATAATAATTTTCAATTGTGTTCGCTATTATGTGATAAATCTCTCAACTAATAAACGCTTCTCTAAAAGATAAATGGCATCTGACAGAACCCACTTACTGATAATGGTTATTATTTACACTGCCAATTTGTTAACAATAAAAATTCATTCATAGACTAAAGTCTAAACCCCATACTAAATCGCTTTAAAATCAGCCTACTTTTATTATAAATACCCCACTTTTGTTATGGAATTGTCACCAAAACTCGCTATGATTAAATATTAGTAATTTACAAAACTGCTAATATTAAATTATCAAAAATATCGTTATTAAAGCGAATGGGATGAGATGATGAACAAGAACACCGGATGGTTCTCTGGCAAAATTGCGCGTGGCTTATTATCAGCAATGTTAATTATTAGCTTCAACGTGTTTGCCGCCCCTTGGGACGACCAAGATCCACAGGAAGTTGAAGCGATACTCGATAAAAAGTTTGCTGAGGGGAAATACTCTCCTAAAGGCGCTGATTCCTGCCTAATGTGTCATAGGCGAAGTGAAACAGTCATGGCACTGTTTGATGGTATACACGGCAGTGATGCTCAAGGGTCTCCAATGCAAGATCTGCAATGCGAAGCTTGCCATGGTCCTCAAGGCAACCATAACCGCGGTGGCAAAGAGCCAATGATTACCTTCGGCGCCAACTCCCCCGTTCCTGCCGAAAAACAAAATAGCGTTTGTATGAGTTGCCATAACGATGATAATCGCATGGCTTGGCAAGGTAATCACCATGATAACGCAGATGTCAGCTGTGCAGATTGCCACCAAGTACATACTGGGCATGATCCCATCGCAGACAAGAACACCGAAGTCGCCGTTTGTACTAGTTGCCACACCCAGCAAAAAGCCGATATTAATAAACGTTCAGCTCATCCCTTAAAATGGCAGCAAATGGTTTGTAGTGATTGCCATAACCCCCACGGCAGTTTAGCCGACGCCAACCTAAAACAAATGAGCGTTAATGAAAATTGCTATTCCTGCCATGCAGAAAAGCGCGGCCCTAAGCTCTGGGAACATGCCCCCGTCACCGACAATTGTGCTACATGCCATAATCCACACGGAAGTGTTAATGAAGCAATGCTAATCACTAAGCCGCCAATGTTATGTCAGCAGTGTCATGCATCGGTTGGCCACACATCAAATGCTGTTTTTGGGGGCAACCCTAATGCCTTCAATGCAGGTCAAAGCTGTATGAATTGCCATAACCAAGTTCATGGCTCAAATCATCCGTCAGGCAAACTACTGCAACGCTAACAAGGAGTGGCCGTTATGTTTGTACACAAAAAAAACACTACACAACTCACTATGCTAGCGCTAGCAATAAGCGCCAGTGTTTCACCCGTATTTGCTGAAGGCTACGGCTTACAAAATGCCAATAGAGAAAAAGCCAGCACCTCTAAGTGGGAGTGTAAACGCTGTGTTATCGAGACGGGCTTTAATGGCAGCGTAGGTGTAGGCGCGGCATATAATGACACCGATGATATTCATTTTGCTAATGCCAGTGGAACCGATAGCGATGGACTTGTTGGTCATCTTGATGCCGACCTAAACAATAAGTCAGACTCAGGTTATCAAACTACTTTTGTAGCCAACAAACTTGGCTATGACATAGGCAGTGCCCGCTTAGAAACAGGCCGTATTGGGCAGTACAAAATTGGTATCGGCTATCGTGGACTGGCCCATTACAATACCAATAACGCATTAACTCCCTATTCCAGCTCGGGTGACAACCTATATTTACCCTCAAATTGGCAAACTGGAGCGGTCACTTCACAAATGCCGACCTTGTATGACGATGCTAGAAATGTTGAATTAAAAACTCAACGAGATAGATATTTACTCGATGCAGTCTATAAAGGCAGCTTTTATCAAGCAGACATTAATTATCAACATGAAAAGCGGCAAGGTAAGCGCACCTTCTCTGGTAACTTCCTAACTAATAGTGCCATGTTAGCTCAACCAATCGACGACACGACAGACGAGTTTGGTGCAAAAATCTATTTTAACGGTAAAGGTTGGTTAATTGGTATTGATTCCAGCTTTAGTCAGTACAGTAACGACCACAACTCTATGATTTGGCAAAATGCATTTACCCCAACCTTTGGCGCAGCATATCGTGGCCAAAGTGCGGTTGCACCAGATAACAAAGCCTATCGAGTTGGTGCCAATGCGCAACTTAGTGGAAATGGACATCAAGTCTTGATGTACCTTGGTGTTGCAAGTTTTACTCAAGATGATGCATTTTTACCTGCAACAGTCAACGGCCCAAGTCCTGCACTACCTAAAGCAAGTTTAGATGGAAAAGTTGATACAACTGACATGAAACTCAAATACAATAGCCGTGTATTACGTGGGCTAAATATTAGAGCAAGTTATGATTACTCTGATAAAGATAACAAAACAGCAATTAACCCTTACCCTCAGGTTATAACCGATAGCTATTATGCGGGTACAGCTAATAACCCAGAATATGATAGAACCAAGCAGCAGGTAAAATTAGCAGCGAAATACCGCTTTAATCGAGAGATATACCTAGATGCAGGCTATCAATACGATCACAATGATTATAGTGATTTAGACAGAGACAGACTGCGCCAGAATGGTGTGTTTGCCAAAGTGAATTACAAAATATCCTCTGATTGGTCAACCTGGTTAAAAGCAGAGTTCAGTGACCGAACAGGCAGCGCCTATAACCCAGTAACAACCACAAATAGCCAGAGTAACCCATACCTTAGAAAATCCTATTTAGCAGACAGAGAGCGTCAGCAATATCAGCTTAACGTAAGTTACAGCTCAGCCACAGCATTGTCAGCCAGTGCAAATGTTCGAGTCAGCAGCGATGATTACGACGATACATTAGTAGGTCTTACGCAAGTTGATACCCATGGTTACGATATCTCTGCTAGCTATCTGTTAAGTGATGACATCATTATCAATGCGTACCTCAATCAAGATTGGCGTGATAGCGACCAAGCAGGCAGCAGTAATTTTGGGTTACCAAATTGGTATGTAAACACAGACGAAAAATCAACTTTAGTAGGCGCTGGAATCGACTACCGTCACCTGCTAGATAAGAAGTTAGATCTTGGCCTAGAGTATTCATATTCAGATGGCCAAAGCGACACCGAAGTCACTCAAGGCCTAAGTTCACCGTACGGTGATTACTTCTCAGAAAAACACAACATTAACGCCTTCGCCAAATATCAATTGGACGAAAAAATAGCGTTACGCCTTGATTGGATTTTTGAGAATTATCAAGACTCAGATTGGTTAAATCAAGGGCTAGCACTTGATGCAATTCCTAACGTTTTAATCTTTGGCGATATGAGCAGCGACTATAACGCTCACTATGTTGGTTTCACCTTTAGTTATGAACTTTAGCCGTTGAACCGTTACATCGATTAGTCGTGCCAATAAAACGGAATTGAGGACATCAAATTGAATAAGATCAAATCGCAAAGCATTAAATCGAAGGGTATCGATATGAAAAAAATCGCGTTTGCACAGATAGTTAGTAGTGCTATAGCCAAAAGTATCAATATAACCGTAAAAAAAGCATTAGCGCTTCTAGCACTTGTTACCATGTTGGCCGCATGTGGTGGAGATGATGGTTCACCAGGCAACCCAGGTGAACCAGGCGGCCCCCCAGCCGATGAAATCAATGCACTGAATATCACCATTAGAGAAGTCGTTTTCGAATCAGGCATTGCTACCGTTAATTACCGCATTACTAATGAAACCGATGATCCCGTGGTAGGTATTCCTTCAGCCACTTACCTTGCTGCGCAATTATTACCTCAAGGTTTTACCAATGCAGGTAATGCTAGCCAATGGCAATACTTTACCTCCGAATCCTGTATTAGCAGCTGCGATGGAGAGTTTATTGACCATAAAAATGGTCAATATAGCTATACGTTCAGTGGCGCATTTAATGGTATGAACAATATTGCCTTTATGCCCGGTGCGACACAGCGCATTGTGATAAAAGTCGGTGGCGACAATCTACCAGATGGCACAGATTTGCCTATCACCAACCAACATTATGACTGGCAAGATCAAGGCAGCGAACCCGCTTATACACGAAACCTAATAGATATGAGTACCTGTAATACCTGTCATAACGATCTCTCATTTCATGGTAGTAAATATAATGAAGTTGAAACCTGTGTTACTTGCCATAATGTAGATAAGGTAAGTAACCCGGGTAATGTATTCGCACCTATGGTACATAACAAGCACCTTACCGGCTTTCCAGTACCACTTACAGATTGCCAAACGTGTCATGTTGCCGATGAAACATTAACCGAAAACATGAATTGGGCGCGCGTGCCAACAATGGAATCTTGTGGTAGCTGCCACACCAATATTGACTTCCCTTCAGGCCAAGGCCATCCAGCTCAAGTTGATAACAGTAATTGTGTTGCTTGCCATAACTCAGACTGGACCATGAGCGCGCACAGCCAAGCCAATACAGATGCAGTTCTTGGGCAGTTTAATGCAGAAATTGTCAGTGCTGAACTGGATGGTGATAGCGTTAATTTTTCAGTACGACTGTCAAACCCTGCTACCAATGAAGTCTATGCTGATAGTGCAGACAAACTTACCTTTATTAACGACCTTCGCGTATATGCAAATTTTGGTATTAGCGTTGACTACACAACCCGCAGTGCGAAATCAATCAAGTTGCAAGATACAACACCAATATCGGGTAGTAATGGGGTTTACCACTATCAAATTAGCGGGCTAACTTTGAGTGCAGATCCTGTAAATGATAAAGGTGCTCTTGCATTACAAGGAAAGCTTTGTAGTGATCAGACAATGCTAGCTAATTGCGCCGACTCTGACTCAACCACAACGCTAAAGTCTAGTCACCAGTACTTTAGCGCCACAGCACTAACAGACCAAGGCCGAAGAGTCGTTGTAACCAACGAAACCTGTGGTAGTTGTCATGGCGACCAACAACTGAACTACCATGGAACACGCAACGATCTTGAGGGGCAATGTCAGTTATGTCATAACCCCAATATGCAAGCTGATGCAAGTGCTGCAAATCCTGCAGCTTCTACTGCAGACTATAAGCATCTAGCTCATACCTTGCACGCAGGTTCTCGTGAAAGCTATCCTGATATTAACTATCCAGGCAATATCGGCAATTGCGCACAATGCCATACGACCAATGATTCAGGCGTATTAACTGCAGCCCTTCCTCTAAATAATGCCGTCCAGCCCCTAGCATTTAATGATGGCACATTTACCAGCGCGACATCAGCCATTTGTAGTGCCTGCCATCTAAACGATAGCGCCATGGCGCATATGACCCAGCAAGGTGGAGTATTTAAAGGCACCGAAGCCGATGCTACAGCAGGCACTGAAAGTTGCGACACCTGTCACGGGCAAGATGCTGCGATCGATGTGTTAAAAGTCCACCCAATACAATAAAAATAGGGCCTAATAATTAATATTAGGCCTAACTCGATTTAAATGATGAGCAACAGTTTGTGAAGTAAAACAATTCGCGACATAAGAATGGAACGCAAAATTATGGATAAGATAAATCGACACTTAAAACTGAGTTTACTGGCATTAACAGCCTCAGCCATGTTGTTTGGTTGTAGCGACGGTGATGATGGAGCCGACGGTAAAGACGGGGTTGTTGGCGTCAATATTGACTCAGCCACCAGTATTCAGGCGCAATTTACTGAAGCCACAATCACTGATGGTGTAGTTAAAGTAGATTTTAACTTAGAAAATGCCAACGGCGTTGCGATACTAGGCTTAAATAAAGACTACGACCTGCGCTTTGGCATAGCTCAACTGGCTCAAGTAAGCGAAACGATTGACGATGTAGAATATAACCGTGGTTTTCAATGGCAGGCTTATATTAATGCATTAAAAGAGCCTGGTACGCCTCCAGATGACACAAGCGATCTCAACCCATCTCCTCAATACCAGGCCAATGTTGAGGCCGCAAGTAACTGCGATGATTGCTTAGTCGATAATGGCGACGGTAGCTATAGCTACACGTTCCAACAAAACATTGCCGATGTGACAGAGCCTTTAACAATCACCTATGGCGAAGATAATACCCAAAGAGCCACTTTAGAACTAAAGTTGCCACAAGCGACCGCAAATGCCCACCATGATTGGCAACCTTCTACTGGCGCCACAACGGATATTCAAACCCGTAATGTAGTGAGCATCGCCGCATGTTATACCTGTCATCAACCAGAAAGCCTTGCTCTACATGGCGGACGTCGTATTGCTCTTGAAAATTGCGCAAGCTGTCATACCGCCACATCTGGTGACCCAGAAAGTGGTAATAGCATCGAATACACTTATATGATCCACGCTATCCATAAAGGTCAAGACCGTGAAACTAGTACGCCAGATGGTTTGGTACCAGCCCCTTATAAAGTCGTAGGTTATGGCGGCAGCGTACATGACTATGGCAAAGTTATGTTCCCACAAAAACCCGCTGCAAATTGCGCCTCTTGCCATGTAGAGGGAGAAGGTGCACCAGCCAATGCCAATTTATTTAAGGCCGATCTAAGCAACACAGCTTGTGTCAGTTGTCACACTGAAAAGCCATCACAATCTCATAGCAGTACAAATTGTGTATCTTGTCATAACTCTACAGACACCTATCGTGGTACTGGCAGCGCAGAAAAGCGTCACGGCGATGTGCTTAAAGCTTATATTGATGCTGAAGCAATGGGTGTGATGTTCAGTAATATCGGCCTAGACCCTATGGGTAAATTGCAGTTCGATGTGCAAGTGACTGATGCTAGTGGTATTGCCGTAGATAGCGAATTTATCAAACAAAGCACAAGAGTCATTGTTGCTTGGGACAGCGATAAAGACTTCCCAGCATACTCCGATGCGTCTTACAGCAATCGCCGCTTTAAACTTGAAGATGGCACTTATGATACAGCAACGAAAACCTTTACTATTGTTGCTGATACCTTCGATATGCCAACGGATGCAACCGGTAAAACTTTTGAGCTATGGTCAACTATCGAGGTTTGTTTCAACAATGGTGGCTACGCTGTTGAAGAAATAAAAATGACAGCCTGCTCTGACTCGACGCGTTCAGTGGCAGTTAAAGAAGCACCTTATCACTTTGTTTGGTCAGGTAGCGGCAATGATGACACTATGCAAGCTGCTATGCGTCGCTCAATTATTGATGCCGCTAAATGCCAAAGCTGTCATAACCAAGAAAACTATCATTACAACAATGGTTACAACTGTCAGACCTGCCATACTTCTGATAAAACAACCAAAACTGATGATAGTTACCCTGGGGGTAAAAAACCGACTAGTTATGCCTTTAAAGCTCACGAAGCAGACGGTCATTACCTGAAATATGCCGGAGTGCAATCTGGTACGGTATTGAAAACAGATTGTGCAACCTGCCATACCTCTGACGGTATTCAGTTAGGGCGAGCGAGCGACCGCGTATGGCGCTACGGTGATAAAGAGACTGGAGCGGATATTTGGGTATCATCAGATACGGGTACATGCTTAAGTTGTCACCAAAAGTACTTAAGTGACTCAGGTGCTAACCATATTGTTGCTAACGGCGGTATTTTAGATGGCATGAGTGCAGATGACGTTAAAACTCGTTCAGCAGAAGCTTGTTCTACTTGCCATAGTCCCGCGCAGTTAATACAGGTCCACGGTAACTAAACCCGATAATAGAGAAATGCCGTAAAGGCATTCAGTTATTACACCTAAAAGAGGCTTCGGCCTCTTTTTTATTACCTTAGCTATCTAGAACTTAAGCGATAGAGAGCCACCATCAACGAACTCAACATACAACCACACAAGAAATTACTAAACAAAAACCATCAAAGATCTTATAAGCAACATTTGACCGCGAAAAGTGTGAACATAAAGTTAAATTAACCATAAAAAACATCACAGAAACTTTGACTTATATCAATTTTACCGCCAAATACACTTAATTACTTAAGCCTAATTTAAGCTTGGGTGATTAAATATTAACCCAAACTTAAAACCGCTCTCAAGCAAATCATAACAAATTGAAAATAAACAAAATTAACATAAGGTAACATCCTACAATCAAACCAATGACTCAGCTCACATTTAGGTCTTTGCTTTTATATAGATCTACCTCTTTTGGATAAGATCTGACTGAGGTAATCCTCCTGTTAAATAGAGATAGAAATCTCATAGCAGTAATCTATGCAGGGAAAAATGATGATGAACCAAAATAAAATTAAACATGCTGTCAAATCAGCCATTGGAGTAAGTCTACTCTCAGTAGCACTCGTTGGTTGCGGCAGTGATGGTAAAGATGGTGAAGACGGCAATGATGGTAATATCGGTGTAGATATTCAGCAAGCTACTAGCTTACAGGCTAATATCTTACATGCCACAATAACCGAAGGATCAGTAGCCGTAGATTTCGAGCTACTCACTGCAAACGGTGTAGCAGTATCAGGCCTAGAGTCGTTCGAAGATATTAACGCCCTCGGCTTTGGTATTGCTAAGCTTGATGTATTACAAAAACGCGATAGACCTTTGCCGGGGCATGATTCACCTGAGCCAGAAGTAGAGCAGTATAAAGGCGTTAAGGCCAACCAGTGGACTAGCTATATAAATAGCGTCAAACAGCCTGGCGATATCGCTGACGGGCAAGCATTACCTGAAGGCTGGGATAAGCACCAAGGTCCACAAATTCAAGCAAATATCGAAACCAGCTGTAAAACAGCCTGTATTGAGGTATTAGGCCATGGTGAATACCGCTATACATTTTCTAAGTCACTCAGTGAATATGAGCAAATTGAAGGGTTAAACACCGAATTCAATAGCGAACTAACTCACAGAGTAACCCTTGAGCTAAAGCCTACAAATGTGGTCTCTAACGCAACCTTAATCAACACTCACTACGACTTTATCCCTGCTTTAGATAGGGCTGCTGAAACGGATGAAACACGTAACTTAGTTGAACTACAAGAATCTTGCATACGTTGTCACAATGACGACTACGAGCATGCTTGGGCGCCAAAATTGTCATTACACGGCGGTAAGCGTATCGAAATCGAAAACTGTGTCGTTTGTCATACTACATACTCTGGTGATCCAGAAACAGGTGCGACTATCGACTTTGGCTCAATGCTGCATCAAATCCATAAAGGTGAATACTTTATGATTGGTTATGGTGGCAAAGCACATGATTACAGTGATGCTACCTTCCCAGCAGATAGCAAGAGTTGCCAATCTTGCCATATCGAAGGTGAAACGGCCCCAGCTCAAGCTGACAATTTCCACTTTCATCGTCAAGAAGCTTGCCTAAGCTGCCATGAAAAGTTTGCCGCACCAGAATGGGACGGCACTTCGCGTGGTCTGTTCCACTCAGAGCAATTCCCCCAATATGTTGAACGCGACTGCGCAGCTTGTCATGCCGATGAAAGCAACCCTATGGGTGCAGCTAAATACCACTTAAACAAAGAGCTAACGCTTACCTATGCTAAGGAAGCTTATGAGTTCTCGGTTTCTAACGGTATTTTTGATGCAGACACACAAACATTGAGCTTTAACGTCAATTATCAAGGACAAGATGCTCTAGCCCCACACGAAGATGAAGCGATTAGTGCGCTTAATATTCAAGTGGTAGAAAATCAGCACAATGACTTTGCTGACGTATGGAAAATGACTAGAGGCGATTTAACAGCGACTCACAAAATGATCAACTTAGCCGATAGCACCGCCATTGCAGCCGGCGAGATTATCATAGAGCCTAGCAGCGATGGCTATCAATATACAGTGCAGCTTGATAGCGCTGAATTTACAACTGGCGCATTAATGAGTCATTTAACAATTTGTGCCTCTCGTGATACTCAAGCAGCTGTTGCTTGCTCTGAAGAACACATCACAGCCACAGTAACGACTGACGCCGCAGCTTTTGCAGCGATTGGAGAGGTTGCTACAGTGCGCTTTAATAGCGCCTCTGAATCTGCATGCCAAGCCTGTCACGATGACGCAATTGATTTATCGTTCCACCAACGAACTTCTTGCGGCTCATGCCATATGCCAGATAGTAAAGAGCAACCTTTATCATTAACTGATGGTAGCTGTGTATCTTGTCACAAAGGTCAAGCACTGCACGCGGTCGCAGATGGTGCCTTTAAAGGCAGCCGAGTTGGTCTAGAAAACTCACTTGATTATAAAGTGATGATCCATACCTTACATGCCAATAAGCGTACCAAAGTAAATAGTAATCGTAATGAAAGCATCACCTTTACTAAACATTACGGTGATTGCGCCTCTTGTCATGAAAAAGGCCAGTTAGCATTAGAAAATACCGCTAACTTACCTGCAGTATTAAACCAAGGCGAAAACGGCAGTAATGACATACTTGAATATTCACCGATTGCAGCAGCATGTGGTTCATGCCACACCAAAGAGAGTTTTGGTGCTCACGTGGAGTCAAATGGCGGTGTATTTGGCGCGCCATTAGGTAGCTATACTGGCAGCGAAAGCTGTGCAACTTGTCACGCTGAAGGTAAATCTTTCGGGGTAGATAAAGTACACCCTAGTAACTATAAATAGCTTAATTTCCTCTCTGATATAGAAAGAGAGCACCAGTTAACTTTAAACAAAAAGCGAGAAGATTTTCTTCTCGCTTTTTCATATCTTAATTTTGCTAAAAAATTATTTATTCACGATTATATCTATAGCAAATAAAGAAAAAACATCTACATAAAGACCCTAGAACCGGCCCTTAAAACCGACTACATTTACGCAACAACCTTGCTTTTATCAAAGAGTAATTATTAATCGATAATTAAAATAGTCCTAAAAACACACTTTTCTAACTACCTCTAAAGAAATAGTCTGACCTTAATCACATAAAGGCGTTAAAACACCTGCTAAATGGCTCCCTCTTGGTTAGCCTTAGAGTTGGAAATAAAATTCCACACACTAATTGCGGTTACATGTAGTTTGTTCTCCTATAAAGAGCTGCAATTAGTGATGATTAAAAACTATTGCAGGGACATAAAATGATGAACAAATTTAATCTAAGTGCTGCTTCAAAAGCATTGCTTACAGCAGGATTGCTTTCATTAGCAATGACAGGTTGTAGTGGTGATGATGGCAAAAATGGTGAAGATGGCAAACCAGGTCCAGTTGGTAAGCCAATTGGCGAAGTTTCTCAAGTAGAAGCTGAAGTTACATCTGCTAGCGTAAGCGAAGATGGTTTCCTAACGGTAAACTTTAATCTTGCTGACGCAAATGGCGCAGCTGTTTTTGGTTTACAGCAAAATGATATCGGTGCAGTTTCTTTTGGCCGTATGGGCAAAGTTAAAGATATCGACGACACTAACGTTGAAGGTGCAGACCGTGAAATTTGGTTGAGCTACTTCAATAAAGATAAAGGTGAAGGCCATTACACAGGTTCTTCATACTTCCAAGGTAAAAACTGCGAAAACTGCCTAACTGACAACGGTGACGGTAGCTACACGTTAGTACTAGACAAAGCTGTTGATACGCTTGAAAAGTACGCTTACGACGCAGAAGTAACAAATGGTATCTATCTAGGTGTTAAATCTGCCAACGACGCAGGCTCTACCCTAGTCAATAACACATTCTTCTACTGGCAGCCAAGTTCTGATACAGCTCAAGACAAGCCAAAAGCTGTAATCGCAGATGAAACATGTCAATCTTGTCACCGTCCAGGTCAAGATGGTGCATTATCAATGCACGGTGGCAAGCACGTAACTCTAGAATCTTGTACTTTCTGTCATGCTGATTACAACTCTTACATGAAGCAAGACAAAGATACAGACGGCAACGCTGTAGGCGCCCCATATGAGTATGATGGCTCTATTAAGGGTATGGCTCATGAAATCCACAGCCACTCATACTACAACGGTATTTACCCACAATCAGCTTCAAACTGCTTAACTTGTCACCAACCTGACGAAAATCTAGCAATGGCTGATGCTTGGAAAGGTGATGTTGATACCGCAACTTGTATGAACTGTCACAACAGCCCATATGCAGTACCAAGCTGGCATTGGGATAGCGAAAATAACCAAATCGCTGAAAGCAAAGAAAATTGCGTTAGCTGTCACAACGATCCTGATGGATACCGTGGTGCAGAACGTGGTCACTATTCAGAAAACAATAACGCTCAATCCACTGAGCTAAAAGTTGTTTTCAATAGCATGACATATGCAAATGATACGATTACAGCTAACTTCAGCGTAAAAGATGGCGAAGAACTAGTGCCATTTGATCAAATCGACAAACGTCCATACAAATATGGTGGCTACAACAGTGCTATCGTTGTAAACGGCGTACTAACTGATGACTTCCTTGTGAACTATCAAAAAGTCGGTTGGAACAAGTTAACAGCTAATGCTGATGGCACTATCACAGCGACTATCACGGCTACTGATTTCAACATTGAACCAATTATTGATGCTGGGGCGACTATTGCTCTAAGCAGTCAACTACATGTTTGTTTTGGTGAAAAAGGGGTTCGTGAAGCTTGTACTTATGTACCAGGAGAAAATAGTGACGGCACACCAACTAAAGGTGATGGTTCTGACGCTGGTGACCAATTAGACGGTCAAGAAGCACCATACTTAGTTTCTGACACTTTCTTCTTTAAACAAGATGGTACAGCCGTAACGGAAACACCGCGTTCTCAGCATGCAGAAATGAGTGACTGTCAACAGTGTCATACCACTTCTATTACTCACCGTTACACCAATGATATTGATGGTTGTGCATCTTGTCATAACGGTACTCGTGATAAGAAAGGAGCAGGTTCTTCAAACCTAGCTTATATCGTTCACAGCAAGCACTACTTATACGACAGCTCTGGAGACATGTTCTTCAAAAAAGCTGAGTGTCAAGCGTGTCACGGTGAAGATGGCTTCTCTCTAAGTCACATTAATGGCGATGCGGCCCCAGTAGCCTTCGGTACAACTGATGGCGGAAGGTATACTCCAGGTGTGAATGAACAACTTGTTGTTTCTCCACAAACAGCAGCATGTGTAAGCTGTCACCAAGCGCCATACGCGTTAGATGAATCAGCTGCTTCGCACATCAAGTCAATGGGCGGTATCTTGGTACAAGAAGGAGCTTCACTTAGCACTCTAGGTATTCCAGCTTCTGAGTACGAGAAGCTAGATGTTCAAGAAACTTGTTCAACTTGTCACAAAGATGCATCACTACTAGAAGCACACGCGAACTGGGGAAGCAGCCACTAAGCTGTTAAACCTTTAGCAAAATGCTAGTATGAAAAAGGGAGGCTTAGCCTCCCTTTTTAAATATGCAGAACACTTAACAAGCTTTAAAAACCATTACCATACTAACCATACACATACCCTCAAGTTTGTTAACTTTCACTCTCTCTCACCTTGCCCTTTTATACCTCTTTAGAAATAGACAGATCTAGGTCACATCTTAGCATCTGTTATGCAGATTTTAGCCCTACATTACGTTAGCCTTTCCTTGGGGAATCTTATTTCCAGCATTGACTTAAGCGGCAATTAAAAAATTACAGTCGGCTTCCCTAAAACGAGCCACACGTTTAAGACAGTGCCAAACCTATGCAGGGAAAAAATGATGAATGTTAAAAAATCTAAAATAGCGCTGCTTCTAGCAGCAGGTGCTGTCTCTATGGCCTTAACCGGTTGTGGTGGCGACGATGGTAAAGACGGTAATCCTGGTAACCCAGGTGGCCCAGCTGCAGACTATATCAACACACTAAACCTAAAAGTGACTGATGTAACTTACGCTGACGGCGTTCCAACAATTAACGTATTCGCGACAAACGAAGAAGACCTACCCGTTGTTGGTCTTACAGCGCTTGAAGTGAAGAAAGTTGTACAACTTATCCCTCAGGGCGCTACTGGTGCGGGTAACAGTGCAGAATGGCAGTACATTGGTTCACAAAAAGAGTTTGTCGACCAAAAGAACGGTAACTACCGTTTTACTATTCCGGTTGAAGGTTACAACTCTGAACTAACTCAGCGTTATAACATTATCGCAAGTGCTTCAACACTAGCTGATGGCGAAACAACTGTCCCACGCACCGAACTATCTCAAGATTTTTCTGGTACCGGTTATGAAGCAACATACACTAAAGACGTTGTTGCAACTGAAACCTGTAACTCTTGCCATGCTGAAGGCAAAAAGATTTATCACGGCTACACCTCTTCAGAAACCTGTGCTGCTTGTCATACACAAGAACTTGCTGACAGCAAAGGCAAACCTCAAGTTGCTTATAACCACTTAATCCATAACGTACATAACAACGCAAAAATGTACGGCAGAGACATGGATAAGAGCGCTGAAACAGCTCACGCTATCGTTCAAGACAACTGTACTACTTGTCACGTTGCACCAACTGAAGGTAGTGATGAACTAAGCGAATGGGGTAACTGGTCACGTGTTCCAACAATGGAAACTTGTACTAGCTGTCACACCAATATCGACTTCGTAGCTGGCCAAGGCCACTCTCAGCAAGCAGATAACTCTAACTGTATCGCATGTCATAACGCTAGCTGGACTGAAGAGATCCACACTGAAGGCTTTACACAAACTAAAGCGCTTATTGACACTTACGGCATGAACACTGCTTTAGTTGTCAATCAAGATAAGACAGCAACAGTAACAGTTTCACTAATCGACGCTAATGGCGAAGCGGTTAATGCAACCACTCTACTGCCTATGCTACAACGTGTTGAAGCAACAACTAACGTCGGTCCAAATAACGTTAAACTTGGTTACTACGGAAAAGATAGCCTTAACCTAGTACTTAACGGCAAGCTTGACGCTGCTGCAACAATTGATGCAGAAGGCAACATTGTATACACCACTAAAGCATTAACATTTGGCGCGGATGATGCAGACACTGCATTCACATTCTCTGGCCTATCTATGTGTTCTGAAAATGGTGAGTTCGTTGATTGTGACAAAGTGGCTGTTGAAGGCAACTTAGATGAAGATGGTTACCTACTAGACGCATACTACACAGGCATGAAAGCAGATCTTGCTTTCGCAACATTCTCTGGCGAAGCGCCTAGCATGCGCCATGTTGACTCTGTAAACTTTGACACGTGTGTTAGCTGTCACGGTGATACTTTTGAAATCCACAAAGGCACTCACCACCCAGGCTTTGTAATGAGCGAGCAATTAGCTCAAATCGTTGACGGTAAGACAGTTGTTGGAGTTGATGGCTGTGTGGCTTGTCATACTCCAGACGGCACGTACGCCGGCGGCGCAAACATGGGTGCTCTTGAACTGAAGCTTCACAAAGTTCACAGCGCTGGTGATTACGCTGCAATTTCTGGTATGACTTGCGACCAGTGTCACAACGACCTAAACCTTGATGCATTCAAGAAGAAAGGTGCTCTAGCAACAGCTGGTGGAGAGTACTCAACTCCTATTGCTGCAACGTGTATGTCTTGTCACGTATATAGCCCTGAATCAGAAGCTAAATTTGCAGCCCACGCTGAAGGTCAAGGCGCGTTGGTTAATGTTGAGAAAGGCATTGCAGAAGATGCTGCGCAGCTAGAAACCTGTTTCTACTGTCATGCTCCTACACCAACCGATCACACTGCGGTGAAGATGTAATTTGCGCAACTCTTTTCAAACTCCAGTTGTAAAAGGCTGAGTTAAAGAGTGTTGAAAAAGGGGGAGTCCTCTCCCCCACTTTCTCTTAAAAATTGTGCAAGTTTAGGAAGTTATTATGAAAATCACAAAAAGATTAAAATCCCTACTACCAGCTTTAATGGCGTCGGCAGTACTTTCACTTGGCTTTGCTCATACAGCAATGGCCTCTAAGTGGGATGCTAAAATGACACCTGATGAAGTTGAAGCCACACTGGATCAAAAGTTCGCAGAGGGTAAGTACTCACCAAAAGGTGCAGACTCATGCCTAATGTGTCACCGTAAATCTGAAAAAGTGATGGATCTGTTCAAAGGTGTTCATGGTTCTGTTGACTCAAGCAAAAGTCCAATGGCTGGCCTTCAATGTGAAGCGTGTCATGGCCCAATGGGTAAACATAACCGCGGCGGTAACGAGCCAATGATCGCCTTTGGCCCAGAATCAACATTATCACCAGAGCTACAAAACAGTGTTTGTATGAGCTGCCATAAAGATGACAAGCGTATGGATTGGAATGGTGGTCACCATGACAATGCAGACGTCGCTTGTGCCTCTTGTCACTCAGTGCACACGGCTAAAGATCCAGTTCTGTCGAAAAACACTGAGATGGAAGTCTGTACTAGCTGTCATACTCAGCAAAAAGCTGACATGAACAAGCGTTCTAGCCACCCTATGAAGTGGGCACAGATGGTGTGTAGTGATTGTCATAATCCACACGGCACCATGAGCGATGCAGATCTTGTTAAGCCAAGTGTTAACGAAACATGTTACTCATGCCACGCAGAGAAACGCGGCCCAAAATTGTGGGAGCATGCACCCGTAACTGAAGACTGCGTAGCATGCCATAATCCACATGGCAGCGTAAACGAGGGTATGCTTAAAACTCGAGCTCCACAGCTTTGTCAGCAATGTCACTCTTCCGCGCATAGTGGTCAGGCATTATTTGGCAACACAGAACAAGGTTCATCTGTTGGCGGCAATGCCATGACGGGTGGTCGTAGCTGTCTGAACTGTCACAACCAGATCCATGGTTCAAACCATCCATCTGGCAAGCTATTCCAGCGCTAAGGAGACGAGAAGATGAAATTCAAACTAAATTTGGTCACGCTCGCTTTGTTAACGAATGCCGGAATGCTATCTGGCGCAGCTATCGCTGCTGACGGTTACGGTATTCAAAATGCGAATACTGAAAAAGTAAAATTCGAGAAGTGGGTTTGTAAAAACTGTAAAGTTGAAAAAGGCGTTTCGGGCACTGTAGGTATTGGCGCAGGTTATAGCGACAGTGACGACATCCGCTCAGCGAATGCTTTTGCCACCGAAGACGGTTTTGCTGGTAAAGTTGACGCTGATGTTAAGTACATAGGTGACAACGGCTATCAAGCAACAATTGAAGCTGACAATCTAGGTATGGAAAACGGCCGAGCTGACATTAATGTTGGTAAGCAAGGTCAATACAATCTAAACCTTAACTATCGTCAAATCGCTACCTATAAAACTGATAAGGCAATGAGTCCTTATCAGGGAGTTGGTGGCGATGACCTCACCTTACCAGGTGATTGGGTTCATGGCGGCAGCACGCAAGACATGACAAACTTATATTCAAGCCTTAATCCACTTGAACTTTCACTTAAACGTGAACGCGCAGGATTAGGTTTTGAATACCAAGCTGAAACACTGTGGAGCACTTACGTTAATTACCAACGTGAAGACAAAACAGGTTTAAAGCAAGCTTCAGGTAGCTTTTACAATCAATCAATGATGATTGCTGAGCCAGTTGATTATACGACTGATACTATTGAAGCTGGCGTGCGCTTTGCTGGTAACAACTGGTATACGGCGGTGAACTATAACGGTTCTATATTCAAAAACGCCTACAGCGAGCTGTCATTTGATAATGCATTTAGCCCAACTTTTGGAGCACAAACCACTGGTTATATGTCATTAGATCCAGATAACGAAGCCCATACGGTTTCTGTTCTAGGTCAATACGTGGCAGGTCGCACTATCATGAATGGTCGTGTGTACTTTGGTCAGATGACGCAAGATCAAGACTTCACTACCTCTGGTTATGGCTACCAATTGCCTACAGAGTCGCTAGATGGTCGTGTTGATACTCAAGGTGCAACCCTTAAGGTTGTTTCGCGTATTAATCGTCAATTACGTTTAAACGCAAGCTATGATTATAGCGACCGTGATAACAAGACTAATGTTGAAGAGTGGACGCAGATTTCAATCGACTCAACAACAGGACAAGCAGCGTATAACACTCCATACGACATCACGACTCACAAAGCAAAACTAGGTGCAGACTACCGTCTGGCTCGTGGTCATAAGCTTGAAGGTGGTTATGATTATCGTAAGGATGAACGCAGCTACCAAGACCGTGAAACGACTGAAGAAAGCACGCTTTGGGCGAAATACCAACTTAGCGCTTTTGCCAACTGGAACATGTGGATAAAAGGTAGTTACGGCCAACGTGATGGTTCGACTTACCAAGCGTCTGAATGGACCTCAAGTGAGCAAAATGATCTGCTTCGCAAGTACAATCTTGCAGATAGAAATCGTACTCAAATTGAAGCTCGTGTCACTCACAGCCCAATCGATAGCTTGACGTTAGATTTTGGTGCTCGCTACGCGCTTGATGATTATAACGAAACACAAATTGGCTTAACTGAATCAAAAGATATGAGTTATGACGCCAGTGTAAGTTACTTAATCAATGACGACATCACTGTAACGGCATTTTATAACCGTCAAAACATTGATTCAGAGCAAGCGGGTAGTAGCAACTTTGGTACACCAAACTGGTTTGGTGTAGTTGAAGATCAAGTCGATGTACTTGGTGCAGGTTTTAGCTACAACAACTTAATGGAACAGAAACTGCGTTTAGGTGTTGATTACACTTACTCAGATTCAAACAGTAACACTCAAGTCACCCAAGGTATTACTGGTGACTACGGTGATTACTACGCCAAAGTCCACAACGTTAATGTTTACGCCTTATACAAAGCGACAGAGAAAATGGATCTTCGTTTAGACTATAAGATGGAAAACTACAAAGATAACGATGCAGCCAACAACATCGCTCCAGATGGAATTTGGAATGTGTTAAGTTTTGGCAGTAATAGCCACGACTACAATGCACACCTAATCATGCTAAGCATGAGTTACCGTTTGTAGTAAATAGTTGTAACAATCAAAAAACCCGCTCAATGCGGGTTTTTTATTGCCTCAAACTTATGAGCTCAAATCAAAGTAATAACAGCCATCCATTAATACGAATATCGAACAGCCAATAAAGTGAAGCAGATCACCCTGAAGATAAAAGTTTGCAAAAAATAACACTCAAATCAGCGATGTCCTTGAACTTATTGCGGCTTTAAGGGATCTTAATATTATTAACTTCATCTAAAATACTTTCATGACTCATTCAACCACTCTTAAAGCGACTCTTGTCACTGCAATGTTCGCTCCTTTGCCAGCATTTGCAATGGCCAACGACACCACTAACGTATTGATGCTTGCCATTACTTTAGGCGGCTTTAGCTTGTTTAATTTATTACTAAATGGCCTGTTCTATTTCACAGGTAAATACCACAGCCGTAATTTTGCTAAAATGCATACTCTTATCGCTATCATTCCGGCTGTGATAGCCCTAGTTGTCGCGCTAATTTATTTCGATACAGCGGGCGCAATCTCGATGAATATTGGGGTGATAATCGTTAGCGTAGGTCTGAGTTTATTACCGTTACAACTTAACTTGTCAGCTAATAAAGCGCCAACTAAAAATAGCGCACTCATTATCGCTTTTGCGGCGATTCTACTGCTATTGTGCGCGTACTATATTACCCCTATTGCAGTATTTGCTATCGCTTGCGCCCATGTTGCACTGGTTAGTCAAGCCGACATAAAAGTAAAGTTCATATCACTGGCGACATTAGCTATAGCCTATAGTTACTTAGGATATTGGGCGTACAAGATCATCCAATTAAGCTAGCGATTTAGCGTTAACTCTGAGGTTACTGATGCCTAGCGAACAACAACTTATTCCACTACAAACTGATATTGAGCAATGCCAAATTTGCGCCGATAGTTTGCCACTAGGAGCAAACCCTATTGTTCAGCTAGGTAAGAACGCCAAGATCCTTATTGCTGGACAAGCGCCAGGGCAAAAGACTCACCACAAAGGCAGGCCTTTTGACGATGCGAGTGGCGAGCGGCTTAGAGCTTGGTTAGGCGTGACTAAAGAGCAATTTTACGACCCTAATTTGTTTGCCATTGTGCCTATGGGATTTTGTTTTCCTGGCAGTTATTCCTCTGCAGATAAAAAGAGCGGTGATAAACCTCCCCGCCCAGAGTGCGCAGTAAAGTGGCGCAATGATGTTTTAGTCCAGCTTGAGCATATTGAGCTCACTTTACTTGTAGGAAAGTATGCAATTGAATGGCATCTAAAACAAAAAATTAGCGTTAGCCAATCAGTATCAAACTGGCAAACACGCTGGCCAAAAACGCTGGTAATGCCACACCCAAGCCCTAGAAATAACATTTGGTTAAAGCGGCATCCTGATTTTGAAACGTCAATTATTCCTCAATTACAACAGCGAGTCGCACAATTAATAATTCAGAACTAATCGACACCAGCAAATACTTGTAAGCTCACAATAACCTAAAAAATGACTGCCACATTAGCTTCGTTTAAGGCACTGTAATAGCACTTTAATTAACTTCCTTTTAGTGAGAACCCACGTGTACTTTTTAGATGGCGCCCTAGCGAGACAAATCGTTAAACGTACGATGAAAATTATTGGTCACAATATTAATGTGATGAACAATCATGGCGTCATTTTAGGCTCTGGTGAATCTCATCGTATTGGCGCCATCCATGAAGGCGCATTGCTTGCCATCAGCCAGCAGCGCACGGTTGAGATTAGCGCACAAAGTACAGGTACCCTCCAAGGCGTGAAACCTGGGATCAACCTGCCATTGCACTATAAAGGCGATATCATTGGCGTCATCGGCATTACAGGTGAACCTGAAAAGTTACGCAGTTATGGTGAACTACTCAAAATGACAGCCGAAATTATCGTAGAGCAAGCTAACACTATAGAACAAGCCCAGTGGCACTATCGACAAAAAGAGGAATTGATCATTGAATTGATCAAAACGGAGGGACCATTTACCTCCCATCAGCGGAACTGGGCCTCTCAGCTGAGTATCGATCTTGATGCACCTAGGGTTGTAGCTCTTATAAAAGTCCAAGCCGATGAAGAAGAGGTTGCTGCAAATTCAATGTTAAAACAAGTTCTCCACCTATTAGAGAACCCTTCAAGAGGTAATTTGGTCGCGATGACTTCAATGACCGAACTCGTAATTTTAAAGCCCGCCTTTCTTGATGGTAAAACCTGGGACCCCGTTCTAGAAAGCGAACGTATAGACCAATTACTTGCTCGGCTGCCCAAAACACTTGTTAGCCGCCTAAAAATATCACTTGGTCATTATTTCCCTGCAGCTGAAGATCTTAACCGTTCATACCAAACCGCTCTAGAAACCCTAGTTATTGGTCAACAAATGCAACCTAAGCAAAGTAAATACCTGTACGAAGATTATTCATTGTCTGTATTGCTATCTGGTCTAAAGGATAACTGGCGCGGTAAGGAACTACTCTCCCCTTACCAAGCTTTACTCATTGCAGATAAAAGTGGCCAACTAATTAAAACCTTAACGGCCTATCTGCAGCACTTTGGTGACTTACAGCAATGTGCCAATGTACTTTTTATTCATCGAAATACATTGCGCTACCGGCTCGAAAAAATCCAGAGGATCACGGGTACCAATATCAATCAACTCGATGGGCTTTTGCAACTTTATATTGGTCAAGTGGTGTTAAGCGAAAGCAGCTAATAATTCGATTTAATGAATAAAACCAGTGCTAACAACCTAAAGTTATGAATAACAAAGGTGTCTGATTTAACCGCCATCTTCGCAAATAAAATACCGTTAATAGCTAAAGGCTGTTATTACCGTTAAAAATGCTGTTCGTTAAATAAGTTGTACATTTTATAATGCAAAGATACGGATAATGCCACCGAAAACTCAAACGATTGATATTTGTTTTCAAAACACTTTTTGTGCGCACGCACAAAAAATATGACTTTTAACATTTAAAATTAGTGACTACAGCCAAAGAAATTTTCATTTCATCACCGCATAATATTTTGGCCTGAAATACCTTGGTCAGCACCTTTCATACAGTGCTCCCAATTTGGCTTAAACAACAAAACCTTACATATAAATAAAAAATACCCATACAGGGATACCCTATGAGCTTAGTACTGATCTTGCTGGCAGTGATCGCGTTTATCGTTATTGCTACTGCTAAATTTAAACTCCATCCATTTTTGACCTTGATCTTAGCGTCGTTCTTAGCCGCTTTTGCCTACGGTTTACCAAGTGCCGATATCGCTAAAACGATAACTTCAGGTTTTGGGGGGATTTTAGGCTACATTGGTTTAGTTATCGTATTAGGTACCATCATAGGTACGACTCTGGAAAAAAGCGGCGCAGCCATTACCATGGCCGATGTCGTCATTAAAGTACTAGGCAAACGCTTCCCAACATTAACCATGTCAATCATTGGTTATATCGTTTCTATCCCTGTATTTTGTGACTCTGGCTTTGTAATCTTAAACTCACTAAAACAATCGATGGCCAACCGAATGAAGGTCTCGAGTGTATCAATGAGCGTCGCTCTAGCAACAGGTCTTTACGCCACTCACACCTTTGTACCACCAACACCCGGTCCAATTGCAGCAGCGGGTAACTTAGGCCTTGAGTCAAATCTTGGTTTAGTGATTTTTGTAGGTATTTTTGTCGCAGCCGTAGCCGCGCTAGCCGGTACTTTATGGGCTAACCGTTTTGCTAACACGCAACCAGATGGTGAAGGTGCTGAAGAATTACTAAATCAAAAAGAAGACTTTGATAATCTAAAGCAAGCTTACGGCGAACTTCCAAGCCCTACTCGCGCATTTGCACCTATTTTTGTACCGATTTTACTTATCTGTTTAGGCTCTATCGCTAACTTCCCATCAGCGCCTATTGGCGATGGCATGTTATTTGAGTTTTTAGCCTTCTTAGGTCAGCCTGTTAACGCCTTAATGATTGGTCTATTGTTGTCATTATCACTATTAAAAGGTGACGATAAAATTAAAGAGTTTAGCGACCGCATTAGCCAAGGCTTAGTGGTAGCTGCGCCAATCTTACTTATCACCGGTGCCGGTGGTGCATTTGGTGCAGTATTAAAAGCCACTGATATTGGTACCTTCTTAGGTGAGTCACTATCTGCTTTAGGTATTGGTATCTTTATGCCGTTTGTGGTGGCTGCAGCGCTTAAATCAGCTCAAGGCTCATCAACTGTTGCATTAGTGGCAACATCAGCATTAGTCGCACCTATGCTAGGTGATATTGGTCTTGCCAGCGATATGGGCCGTGTTCTGACCGTTATGGCGATTGGTGCAGGTGCAATGACAGTCTCTCACGCAAATGACAGCTTCTTTTGGGTGGTCACTCAGTTTAGCCGTATGAGTGTTAAACAAGCTTATAAGGCGCAAACAATGGCGACACTGATCCAAGGTGTGACCGCAATGGCGATGGTATACCTACTAAGCTTAGTCCTACTATAACTAACCACTGCACCTAACTTGGCGAGCGCTAAACGATATTAAGCTCGCCAAGCTTCAACTCCTTTAAATACCTCAATGCTAGTCTGCCTCAACGTTGAATCTGACAGACTACCAATAGGAAAACCCATGAAAATTGTGATAGCCCCAGACTCATTTAAAGAAAGCTTAACCGCAATGGAAGTGGCAAATGAGATAGAACGAGGGTTTCGCACAGTGCTACCTAATGCCGAGTACGTCAAAATGCCTGTCGCAGATGGTGGTGAAGGTACCGTGCAATCTATGGTTGATGCCACTCAAGGTAGCATAATCAAAGTCAACGTAACTGGCCCTTTAGGAAACAAGATTCAAGCCTTTTACGGCATTTTAGGCAATAACCATCCTAATAATAAAAAGACTGCTGTTATCGAAATGGCCGCGGCGTCAGGCTTACATTTAGCAGCCCTGAGTGATCGCAATCCACTTGTCACCACAAGCTATGGTACAGGGGAACTTATTGTAGATGCCTTAAACCGCGGCATTGAACACATCATTATTGGCCTTGGTGGCAGCGCAACAAACGATGGCGGCGCGGGTATGGCACAAGCTATCGGCGCTCATTTACTTGATGCATCAGGTAAAGCCATAACAAGTGGTGGTGCAGCATTAGCACAACTAGCAGCAATTGATTTAACAGATCTTCATCCACTTATTGCAAAGTGTAGTTTTGAAGTCGCTTGTGACGTTAACAATCCATTGTGCGGAGAAAAAGGGGCGTCCGCCATTTTTGGCCCACAAAAAGGCGCGACGCCAAAAATGGTTGAGCAACTCGACACAGCCCTAGCCCACTATGCAGATATTATCGCCCAAACTGGCATTGTCGATAACCGAAGCTATCCTGGAGCGGGTGCTGCAGGCGGTATGGGCTTAGGCGTAATGGCCTTCTTAGGCGCCGAACTAAAACCGGGCATAGATATTGTAATGCAAACAGTTAACTTAGCTAAAGCAGTTAAAGGCGCCGATCTAGTGATAACAGGTGAAGGACGTCTTGATAGTCAAACCTTACACGGTAAGACGCCAATGGGTGTGGCGGCAGTTGCCAAAGCACAACATATTAAGGTTATCGCTATTGCAGGTTGCGTAAGTGATGATGCTAACATTTTACTACAACATGGTATTGACGCTTTGTTCTCTATTACTCCAAGAGCATTACCATTAGCCGAAGTGTTAGCCAGTGCTAAGCATAACCTTTACTGTACTTCTAAAAATATCGCCGCCTTGTATGCATTAGCTACGAATAAATAATCATTATTTGGGCGCATAGTGGCGCCCCCTTCTCTTTCATCGCCAGCATTGCCCCTAGCCCTTTTACTCTTGCGCTAACTGAGATAGTCTATTTAATGTAATACCAATAGGTGTAAGACTAGCCATTATGGTTTTTATGCTTGAAGCACTAAACAGCATAAAGTAAAGTGGCCTCCCATTTTGAAAGGCTGTAATAACAGCGCGATAAGTAGAGATTGATAGCCCAATGACACTAAGACAAGCGACCGCTTCTGAAGAGGCATTACTGCGAATTTTTACAGTTCCAGAAGCTCCAGACTCAACCCTTAGTGTGATTGAACAGAATATCTCGCAAAACCTTATGGGTTTTTTGCAAGAGAGCGTTGTTGCAGTAGAAAAGCCACTTTCAGAAGTCGAATTAGATTTTCAGCAATACCATATCCCTGCATCACCGCAGTTTGTGTCTGATTATGCCGACAATATGATGAAGACGCTCGTTGCTCATTCAGTGCATACTTCGGCGCCTAGCTTTATTGGTCACATGACTTCAGCGCTACCTTACTTTGTGTTACCACTATCAAAAATGATGGTTGGCCTTAATCAGAACTTGGTCAAAATTGAGACATCTAAAGCATTCACACCTCTAGAGCGCCAAGTTCTAGGTATGATGCATCACTTAGTTTATACCCAAGATGAAAGCTTCTACCAAAGCTGGATGCATAGCGCCAATGTATCGCTAGGTGCATTTTGCTCTGGCGGCACCGTTGCTAACATCACAGCCTTGTGGACTGCTCGTAATCAGCTATTAAAAGCTGATGGTGATTTTAAAGGTGTTTCAAAGCAAGGGCTTATTAAAGGTCTACGTCACTACGGCTACGATGATTTGGCTATATTAGTCTCTGAGCGTGGTCACTATTCTTTGGCTAAAACAGCCGATTTGTTAGGCGTGGGCCGCGAAAATATTATTCAAGTTCCGACATTAAACGACAACAAAGTTGATGTGGTAAAAATGCGAGAAATCGCTTCACAACTTACACAAGCCAACATAAAAGTTATGGCAATTGTTGGTGTTGCGGGCACTACAGAAACCGGCAATATCGATCCACTCAATGAACTGGCCGATTTGGCGGCTGAGCTTAATTGTCACTTCCATGTTGATGCAGCTTGGGGCGGTGCCAGTCTATTATCAAATAAATATCGCTATTTACTTGCGGGAATTGAGCGCGCAGATTCTGTCACCATTGATGCCCATAAGCAGATGTATGTGCCAATGGGCGCGGGGATGGTGCTATTTAAAGATCCTACCTTTGCCAATGCCATTAAGCATCATGCTGAATATATTTTACGTCAGGGTTCAAAGGATTTAGGTAGTCAAACGTTAGAGGGCTCCCGCCCCGGTATGGCGATGCTAGTTCATGCTTGTCTTAAGGTGATTGGCCGTGATGGCTATGAGATCTTAATCAATAATAGCCTTGAAAAAGCACGTTACTTTGCCGACTTAATTATCGAAGAAGCTGATTTCGAGCTCGTTTCTCAACCAGAGCTGTGTCTTCTAACCTACCGTTATGTGCCGCGCAGCGTACAAATCGCGATGGCTAAAGCCCGAGAATTAGGTGACACTGAAACATTGAGCAAATTTAACCAATTGCTTGATGGCTTAACCAAGTTTGTGCAAAAGACTCAGCGTGAACAAGGTACATCGTTTGTGTCTCGAACTCGAATAAACCCAGAAAACCACCAGCTAATGAATATCAAGGCAGTGGTATTTAGAGTGGTATTGGCAAACCCATTAACCACTCATGAGATCTTACAGCAAGTACTTACCGAACAAACTCAAATAGCTAATAGCGATACGCGTTTCTTACCTAAGCTGTTAGAACTCGCGCAAAGCTAAACCTATTAACAGCGGACTCGATCAAATCGATTTATTATCGAGTCTCGCTGCAATAGGTTAGTAATTAACAGCCCTTAAAATTGCCACTTTTAAGATCAAACTCTACAACATTCCCCTGTTTATCCAGCGACAAATGGCAGCACTCTTCATACAGCCCCCGTAAGCGCTCACGAGACTTTTGCACTCGAGACTTAAGTGTTGAATAACTAATACCATGTTCAGCGGCATAGTCCTTTTGAGATTGTCCATGGAGATCAATTGCAGTTAATAAAGCAGAGCTATCTTCAGGTAATGCGTTGATAAAAGGTTCAGTACAACGAGAAAGCGCCTGCTCAGTACTTTCCTGACTTTGTTCATACCATAACTCTTCGCCCTCAATTTTCGCTGCACGACCACGCTTACGATAAAAGTCAATGATGGCGTTATTGGCAACTTGATAAAGCCAAGACTTAATTTTTGCCTCAGACTGTACCGAGTGCAGATTATCAAAAGTCTTAATCAAAATTTCTTGCAAGAGATCATCAACATCATCTGGATTTGACACTTTTGCATGAAGAAATGCTTTAATCTTATTTCGGTATTGTTGCCAAATGGATTCTATATTCATTAACGATTATCTGTTTATCAATCAATTGTAATGGCTTAATCTTAGCTTTCGCTGATATTTAACTATTATTAGCGTTCACATGAGTTTTGCTCCGCATTAACGATAAAGTCATGCAGCTATTCGGTGCTAGTTTCTATTTCACCTTGCTCATTTTGCCAAGCAGCAAAACCACCAGCTAGATTCAGCACTGGCTTTAATCCCATATCATGCGCTTGCTTAGCAGCGTAAAGTGACCTTAAGCCATGGGCGCAATAAAACACGTAGGTTTTATCTAGATTAAATATAGGGTTATGCACCGGACAACTAGGGTCAATTAAAAACTCTAGCATGCCACGCGGGCAAGTAAACGCGCCTGGAATAACGCCAAGCTTGTCACGCTCAGATGCTTCTCTCACATCAACAAAAACGTAATCGTCATTTTGATAAAGCGCCTTTGCTTGTTCAATGTTGATATCTTTTACCACTTCACGAGCTTCAGCTGCTATCGCTTGAATGCCCTTAATAATGTTTTGAGCCATTTGTGTTCTCCTCTCTCGCTAACTTAAGCCAAACAAGTTAAGTTAGTTGGACAATTAGCGAGATAATAATTAAATTCTTTAACTTTTGTAGAGCCATGCTAAACCTTAATAATTAGTTTTGTAACTGACTGATTGCGCTATTTAGCAATTCAAATGAAGCTTGGATCTGCTCGAGTGGCGCGGCAAAATTGAGGCGATAAAAGTTCTCATCACTTTCACCAAACCAAGTACCTGGTGTTAGTGCCAATTTCGCTTTTTGAGTCAATAAGCTTTTTAGCTCAGTAGAATCGAGTTGTAAGCCGCTAAAATCGAGCCAAATTTGGTTAGTGCCTTCTGGTTGGTAGAATTTAACTTGTGGCAATTGCACAGTTAAATACTCGGTGATCCAATCTCGGTTAGCTTGGGTGTAATCTAAAAACGCCTCAAACCACGGCATCCCCTGCTGATACGCAGCAATCGTTGCGTAGGTAGTAAACGCATTGCCGTGATCGAGTGCCATAGAGCTAACGCTTGCTTTAACTTTATCTTTAATATCAGTGTTATCACTGTAAATATAGCCATTTGAAATACTGTTTAAACCAAAGTTTTTTGCTGGCGAACCAATAATCGAAATACTCTGATCATAGCCAAGTTCAGTAATGCTAGTAAATTCATTACCAGCAAAAATAATATCGGCATGCACTTCATCGCTGATAATCAAGGTCTGATACTTTTTAGCAATAGTGACTAACTTCTCAAGCTCTGCCTTTTGCCATACGCGCCCAACTGGATTATGCGGATTACATAGCAGTACAATTTTTACATCGCCTTGCTTTAACTTGTTTTCAAAATCTTCAAAGTCCGCCTCATAGCGGCCATTCTGTACTTTTAATGTATTACTCACTGCGGTTCTGCCAGCCGATTCAATTAAACGGCGGAACTGGTGATACACAGGAGTTTGAATAAGTACGCCATCCCCCTTTTCCGAAAATTCACGAATAAGTATGCCTATCGCACTTAACACACCAGGTACTTGTACGAAGTTCGCTGGTTCCAGAGTTAATTGATGACGCAGGTAATTCCAATGGCTAATCGAGCTAAACACCGTTTCTGAATCAAATTCATAGGAATAGGTTTCTCTATCGATAAGGCTATTCATCGCTGCAGTAATAGCAGGCGCGATAGGAAACTCCATGTCTGCTATCCAGTAAGGTACGACTTGGTCAGTACCGTACACTTGGTTGAGCATCTTGCTATCACTCTTAATAAATTTATGCGTACTTTGGCTATTATTTGGGGTCGCTTTGAACATATTTTTCTCCGATACTTAATCGTCTATGTCACTAGGACGCGATTAAAGAAAAAAAGACGCAAAATACGTTAAATTATTTTTGAGGCGAATATCGACCAGTAGTCATTCGACCTTTAAAACTGACACAGTTGTGGCACATGTTAGGTATAAGGGAGGATGGTTTGAACTTAAGTATTCAACGTTGAATGTTCGTTTAGAATGTTTATGGTTAAGAGCCAGTGATAGGCTGTTGCAGCGAGAGGAAATTAGCTAACATGCTTAAGCTCTTTAACGTAAGCACTATAACTTGGTTCAGTAACTAAACTCGCTATAAGCCCACGTTCATAAATGAGCGATATTAAACCGCACTTCTAACTATGCGGTATCAAGCGCATTGTAAATGCAGACACTCTGATTTTGGCTTAAAATCGATAACGCCTTGACGGCCCACTTCAATATCACAGTAAGTCATCAGTAAGTCTTTAAATTTTACTCGACCTCGTTGAATGCGGCTTTTAGTCGCTGAAAGTGACATACCAAGTTTATCGGCGACTTCTTGCTGAGGTAAACCATCAAGCTCTGACAGCAACATTGGCTCACGATACTTTTCAGGTAAGCAATCAAACATAGGCCGTAAACACTCAGCCATTTTTTGCACCGCTGCTAGCTCTTCAATTTCATCTACCAAGGTATCAGGAAGTTCATCAAAAGCTTGCCTACTACGATAAAAATCCATAATCACATTGTGTGTGATCCGATAAAGCCAACTCTTCAAGCTATCACGGGAGTTAAGTTGATGCAGCTTCGCACTGGCTTTGATGTATACCTCTTGTAAAATATCATCTACAGCATCTTTATCATCAATGTTCTTCAGCACATAGTGCCTTAGCTGTTCTTTATGTTTAAGCCAATCAGTTAACATCATTACCTCGATATTCGCATTCATGCCATTGATTATAATTCGATAATACCAGAAATACAATAACGCATAGATAAACAAACGGTATTCATGCTCATTGCTCAAGCAGCTGCAGAGATCCTTTGCCTAAAGCAATCGAAAAAACCATTCCAAATGTGGATTAACAATCTGTTAGACTAAGACAAATACTGATAAAAATAGAAATGTCATGCTTGGAACATTAAGAAAAATGCGCAGCCACTTAGATGAGAATAACGTGGTGCAATATCAACTACCTGTTGGCGAAGAGTTATTGGATCTTAATCCGCTAATTGGCAGTCAGTTAACTCTGACTCATACAGGGAAAATCCTTTGCTGTAACTGCGGCAAAAAAACCAAGAAGAGTTATTCGCAAGGCCATTGTTACGTGTGTATGCAGAAGCTTGCAAGCTGCGACATGTGCATCATGAAGCCAGAAACCTGTCACTTTGCTGCAGGGACTTGCCGCGAGCCATCTTGGGGTGAAGCGAACTGCTTTGTACCGCATTATGTGTATCTGTCGAATACTTCCGGTATTAAAGTAGGTATTACCCGCCATACTCAGCTGCCAACGCGTTGGATAGACCAAGGCGCAACTCAGGGCTTACCTATTTTTAAAGTGGAAACCCGCTTACTATCTGGATTAGTAGAAACCGCATTAGCAGAGTTAATCGCCGATAAAACAAACTGGCGCACTATGCTTAAAGGCAATGCAGATGACATCGATTTAAAAGAGCAAGCGGCAACGCTTATTCCACAAATCGCAGAGCGCTTGCAAGTTATTACTGCCGAGCATGGTGAATTTTCTGTGACGCCGTTAGATGAGTCTATCCAAACTATTAACTATCCAGTTGAGACCTTCCCCACCAAAATCAGCTCACATAATTTTGATAAAAACCCAGAAGTATCAGGCATATTACTAGGTATAAAAGGCCAGTATTTAATTTTCGATACGGGAGTGATAAACATGCGTAAGTTTGGTTCTTATGAAATAAACGTTAGCGTGTGATCAAGAATAATTAACCCTCAAAGCAAGCCCTGTGAAATCTTGATATCACAGGGCTTGTTAAAATGGACAGCAATAGAGTGGTATTAATCCACATCATTTGCTGTTTTTAGCAAAACCTCAAGTTTACCTTTTTTAGTTGCACCAACCACCGCAAGCGTTTGGCTACCAATACTGTCGTAGGTCAACTCTATCGACTTTAGCTCCCCTTCAGGGACGCTGATACTGCGACTTGATAACCCTTTTGTTAATACGCCTAGGTTATCAACTTGCTTGTCGCTGCCATCAGCCATAACCAACACGATTTTATGCATATTGACTGTACCCTGAGTACAAGACAATTTAATGTGGCTCGCCTGTCTTTGCGCTTTTTTAACACTAACCTTATCTGTTTCAGTTTTATAGTTTACGGTCTTTTCGGCAATTTGAACCCAATCACTAGCATTAACACTGATACAAAACAGTAAACTTGATATCAACCCGACCACTTTAATCAATTTCATCAGTAATCCCTTTCTTTTAATGGCTATAGCCCACCAAAATATAGTCTTGATACCACTAATTGGTAGACTCTTGCGCCAAAAATTCCTTTTATCTCTCGTTTCTATCACCGCTTTATATTAAACCGCAGGTACGGGTTTAAGCATGCTCGATAAAAGACGCTCGAACCTTTGCTCACGCTGCTCAGGACTTTTATCTAACTCAGCAAAACCTTGAGCTAATACTCGCCAAATTGGCATCGGGCTATTGGGGTTAAATAAAGCGACTAATACCGAGCCTTTTTCATACTTATCATCAACACCAGCGGTAGAAAGCCCAGCAACTAATCCCGCTTTCTTTAATATCTCTTTATCACTCATTTCTGACTCTAAAGCCAAACCATAGCCCACCAGCACGCTCGGAGTTTCATGGGCTTGTGCTAAATGATAGCCCTTGTCTTGCATCACTTTGGTAATGGCTTTTTGCATATGCTTGACTACTGCCTCACTATCTACTTCATCGCTAGCATGCACCGCAAACATGGTCGGGTGCCATGCAAACGATTTTGAACGGGTGTTTAGAGCGCTAAGATCACCACTAATCACCATAGTGGTGCGGGTGGCAGAGGCTTGCTCTAGACTATCGGATGAACTACAAGCGGTTAATAGTAATAAGCCCATGACGACTATTGAGATATATCTATTAATCATAAGTTTAAAGTACCTCTTAATGTTGAGCTTTAGAGTAACAGTTCATACATTAACCTAACCTGACTCGCACTGACTGTCGACCTTATCAGCCCAATCGTTACATTATTTATATAATCCAGATAAATCACTGAATCGCAGTCAATAAAGCAACCAGATAACGTTAGCAATAAAAAACCGACTCTGTGAGTCGGTTTTTGTTTTACCTATGTATTTATGCGGTAAATGTTATTGCTACAATGACTTAATATCCACCACTAAACTTGCACCAGTACTTGATGGTGCGCCATCAGCACTAATGTAATACCAACCTTCAGCAGGTGTATTAATCGTTAAGCTTTCAACATTACCTTGGTTTTCAGACTTAACTTCAAACGAGTCAGGTCCAGCCCAAGTTTGGCTATTACCGTACAAGTTAACATCACCACTACCGTGACCACTTGCAACCGTTACCTCTGCTGTGTTTGTAGGCACATAGAAGTAATAGCTTGAGTGACCATCTGCAATGCAAACTGCTTCACCAAACTCAACACCGCCATAGCTGTATGGTGATTGTGTAGCACAAGCATCGGCAACCGCTACAGGGTCTGTACCTGTATCACCACCATCAGTTAGACTCACATTTAAACTGACACCTTCATACTCAGCATTCGCCACTAAACTGATATAAACCCAACCACGATTTGCCGTTACCGCTAATTGCTCATTATTACCAGCTGTTGCTGCCTTTTCTGTATAAGCAGATGGCTTAGCCCAAATACTTTGATTGAAGTACACATCAACATCTCCACTACCACCAGCTGTTGATATATAAAGCGGCGTATTATCTTCATCAATATAAGTATAGAAGTAGTTAATATCTCGCCCTGCAACACACTCAGTTTGCTCTTTAGTGAGGTTACCATCAGTTATGGTTGCCACACCGCAGCTTTCAACCGGATCAATTGGGCCGTCGGTATCGGCATTATCACCAATTCCATCACCATCAGAATCTGCCCATTCCGTAGGATCATTAGGGAAGATATCAGCATTGTCCCCCACACCATCACCGTCAGTATCAACCGTTTCAGAGCCGTCATTAGGGAAAGCATCAGCGTTATCGCCTACACCGTCGTTATCACTATCTTGTGTCTCGGTAGGATCATTGGGGAATGCATCTTGATTATCAGCAACACCATCACCATCGGAGTCGACAGGCACAACAATACCGGTATCTATAGTGTCATCATTACTGGTCACTGAAGCCAACCAAGTGTTCCACTCACTGTTATAGTTTTGACCGATTGTATTGTCGATATACGCTAACCAACCAGCTGCGTCACCACCACGAGCTAGAACCAGTAAAGCATCGACATCGTCTCTATGGTTTTCAAACAGGAAACGTACCGCTAAATAACCCCAGCTATACACCCGCTCTGAGCCGCTATTATATGTGTTAGATAAAATCTCGCTTAAGCTATAAGCCTGCGAGCGACCTAAATCAATAGCCCCATCATTACGGTTTTGCTTAGAAATGTATTCAGCTAAACCTTCAGACCACCACACCGACTTGCCCGTATCGATATCAAAATAATTAAATGCGCCATAAAGGTTAAAACGACCATCAAGGTAATGCACATATTCATGCTTGAGGTTCCAAACTAAAATATCTTCAGTCCAAGTTGCTTCATGTGCAATAAATCTTGCTTGGTTCCCTTCTTGTGAAGGCGTGCCTTCTAAGTACATACCGCCGTTGTCTGTGCTAATCCCAAAAATAACACCAGCGTATTGCGCATAGTCTGCGTAACTATCAAAGATATTCACTTCTAGACTTTCATTTAAGTCATCAGCTACCGGTTGATAACCCGTTGCCAATACATTATGAAATAAGGTTTCTTCAGCTCCCATGAGATCACATGAATCTTGTAACTCATTATCCGTTAGCTGCTGCGCACGAATATAGATGGTATCGCTACAGTTATAGTTAATCGGTAAAGCCGTTTGCTCAAGCTCTTCTTCCCAGCCACAAATACCAAACTGCTCGCACTCTCCAGGGTTGTAGTAATCTAGGTAGCCTGCACCATCAGCCCATTCAGCAGACATACGCTCAAACTTGCCCATATATAACTGCACGCCATCGTTTAAACGTGTCTTTAGGCTTTGTGGAAGATCCCAGTACTGTTGATATTCATAGAACCGACCAAACTCATGAAAAGCGT
Source organism: Shewanella sp. 10N.261.52.F9 (assembly GCF_041471165.1). Taxonomy (NCBI): domain Bacteria; kingdom Pseudomonadati; phylum Pseudomonadota; class Gammaproteobacteria; order Alteromonadales; family Shewanellaceae; genus Shewanella; species Shewanella sp. 10N.261.52.F9. Next base: position 18,080 of record NZ_JBFRNX010000014.1, on the reverse strand, counting down.
CTGTTGATTCATATTGATAAGCTGAATTAATAATGTAATCACTAGTCGCAATATTCAGCAGTGCATCAATCAAGTCGCCATGTTCCATGGCTTTCTTGTTGTAGTCTTCTTCCCAACTTCCATAGTAAAGCGTGGTTAACGCACTCGTTAACGCCGCGCGATGGCGGTTACTTGCTAAAAAGTTCGCATCAAATCGCTGCAAATAGTCGGTGATAACCGGCACACTTTCTAAAATATGATCCGCACTAGACCAAGAAGTGAAAAACTCAGACAAGGTATCGCCAGCATCTTGGCTTAGATCAAATAAGTGAGGATTTTTTGCATATTCAAGCAGAACTGAATATAGCGCATCTGCTGCTTGAGTATCGCTATAAGTTAAGTCGTCGTTGTAGAACTCAATGTAAAATGCGCCACGTAGAAAATAGAACAAGTTACGCATTTCAGATCCACTGCGGCTATCGTAACTTGCTGCAATATTCTTGGCCTGATTAGCTACAGAAACAACATTTTCAACTTGGTAAGCGGCAACAGACGCTGCATCGTTTCGAGAGTAAAGCTCAGAAATACACGAAATATCCGCTTGCCTGACAAAATCAAATAACGCTTGCCCACTTAAGTTTGCAAGTTCACTACTACACTCATTTGCTTCAGCTTCTGCTGCAGGGCCTATTGCGCCCATTGGCCCTTCAATCTTTTTTGCAGGCTTACTCTTTGGTGCTTGCTGGCGCTGGCTATTATCCGCACCTTTTTGTTGACCAGGGATATGAGCGCCCTTTTCAAAGCGATTGTTTGTCGCCTTTCCATGTGCAGGTTTAGCAGACTGTTTTGCTGTTGGAGCAACTTCCCCTTTTGCAAGTGCCGCGCCTGGTAATAAAACAGCGCTGCAAGCCAGAGCGATAGCATGGATCTTAAACGGGCTGCGTTTAAGCAATGAAACTGATGATTTAGTTGACATGTTTGACTCCAAATTATGCACGGCTGCGTCGTAAAACCACCTAACTGCAAGAAGCGATAAACTGACGATGATGAGCGTTAAACGCCGTGTCTTTAATTGTATTATTTTTATGGTTGTTAATCTTTTGTTAACAAAAGACGTTTAATTTATAATTTATACAATATGCATAATCAAGTACAAAAATTAACCTCCATTCTCTGCAGAGAAGAAATTGCGTCAAACTGTTGAATGAACATTCAAGGGTCAAATAAATGGCAAAAAGAAACGAGTTAACTGAAAACCCTCGCTAAATGCTTAGCTCTTACTGCTCTTATGAGGGGCTATAAATTTAGGAAAAGACAGATGGCAGCATGTAAAAAGGTAAATAGCAGAGACACCGCAGCATAAGTAGACTCGAATCAAATGCACCCATTAAAACTGAGAATTCAATTGAATGAAAAAACAATACTGCAGACCAATACTCTAGTAGTGCAAATCCCTATTGAATAGTATTTTTGATGGCATAATATAAAAGCGTCAAATTACCACTACTTAACCAAAATCACCGCTAGGGCGTGAATAAAAAACCATCAAAAACGAGTAAAAAATCATCACTACCGTTTTATGATTTTTTATATAACAAAAAGGTATGACTTATTATCTTGTCAAGCTAGAGCTGAAGCCCAGCCATATTACTATTACCCTCGTGTATAGATAACGTTAGAATGCCTCATTATGATGTAGATTAGCTGTTATTTATGCATCGATAATCTAAGATGGCTAACTATGCTGTTGCTGCACTAACTTTTGAGTTTGACTATGGAATTGATTTTAACCATCGCATTATTCGCCTTTTCATCGGGGATCACACCTGGGCCCAATAACATCATGTTAATGTCATCAGGGGTCAACTTTGGTGTTAAACGTAGCCTACCTCACCTATCAGGGATCTGCATCGGCTTTCCCACTATGGTACTGGCGATTGGGTTAGGTCTTAGTGCTGTATTTCAAACCTATCCGCTACTGCATAGCATCATCAAATATGTTGGCATTAGCTATATGCTATATCTCGCTTGGTTGATAGCTAACAGCAGTGCCAAAATGAACGGTAAAGATACTGCAGCTCCGCTGTCTTTTTTACAAGCTGCGGCATTTCAGTGGGTAAATCCTAAAGCTTGGATCATGGGAATTGGCGCTGTCGCCACCTTTACAACGATGAGCCAAGCGCTTACACCACAAGTGTTCACCATCGCTTTAGTGTTCTTTTTTATTGCAGTGCCCAGTGCTTTTGTATGGCTAGGCTTTGGCGTCGCATTAAAGCGATTACTAAAGAACCAAAGACAACAGAAAATATTCAATGTCACCATGGCGCTCTTGCTTGTGTTGTCGATCCTGCCTATGATCCGGCCATAACTCTCCAATGGCAGTACCAAATGACTCAGGTTATCGATCCCGAATTACAAGCATACGCAACAGAAACCGAAAACTGGGTTAAGCAAGTGATTATGAAATATAACATTTGCCCCTTTGCACGACGTGAAATCGAGCGTGCGAGTATTCGCTATGCGGTTATTGATGAATCACGTATGCAAGATGTACTGCAAGCTCTGGTCGACGAGTGTATTTACTTAGATGAAAATGAAGACATAGAAACCACCTTGTTTATTTTACCGCGCGGTTTTGAAGGCTTTTACCTCTATTTAGATTTAGTCGATATTGCTAATGACCTTCTCATAGAACAAGGTTATGAAGGCGAGTATCAGTTAGCTAGCTTCCACCCCGACTACTGTTTTGAAGATGAAGCTCAAGACTCAGCGGCAAACTACACTAACCGTTCACCATACCCAACGCTGCATATTATTCGTGAGGCAAGTATGGAGTTGGCATTAGCCACTTACGATGAACCAGAGACCATTCCGGAGCGCAATATAGCTTTTGCAGAGCGTAAAGGCTCTCAGTTCTTCGTCGATTTACTTGCGCACTGTAAAAAAGACCAGTAACCATTGAATGATTACAGCATTACGTTGTAATCATTCTCTTTATAAAGATTCAGGATGTATGCTTTATGGCTAAAAAATATTATGTGGTTTGGGCTGGCCGTGAAACCGGTATTTTTACTAGTTGGGATTACACTAAAAAGCTAGTTGATAAGTTTCCACAAGCTAAATATAAGTCTTTCCCAAGTGAAGCTGAAGCCAAAGCCGCATTTGCCAAAGCGCCAAGCTATGGCACCAACTATGGCAATAGTGCGAAAAAACCCACCTCTGGCCCAGCTAAAGTAAAAACCGCAGCCAAAGCGAGTTTAGATATCGATCTCAATCGCTGTGATGTGTCTATTTTTACCGATGGCGGCTGCGAGCCGAATCCAGGCAAAGCCGGTTCCGGTGTAGCGGTTTATCTAAACGCTAAACTAACCGAGCTTTATTATGGCCTTTATAACGCTAATGGCACCAACAATTCAGCCGAGTTAAATGCCTTACACCAAGCCTTATTACTAGCAGAAAAAGCCCTTAAACAAGGACTTACTGTGCAGATCTTGAGTGACTCTCAATATTCAATTAACTGCATCACTAACTGGGCTTATGGCTGGAAAACCAAAGGTTGGAAACGTAAGGTTGCTGGCGATATCAAAAACTTAGATATCATTCAGCAATCCCATGAGCTGTATGACTCATTAAAAGATAGGCTCAGTATTCAGCACGTTGCTGCCCACGTCGGGATTGAAGGTAATGAACTGGCAGACCGCATGTCGATTTACGCCATTGACCAAAAAGATGCTGCATTTTGTCGCTACCCAGAACCGATTGTGCTTAGCGAAATTCTGAGTTTACGCGCAGGCTAATCAAGCCACTAAATGCTGTTTTACCCCGCAGTTGACACTTTATTACCTTTTTATACTCGCTTGAGGTTAGGTTTAATGTGTCGACTGTGGCACAATCGCCGCCATGAAAATCTATAGCCACATACATAAAGCCCCAGTTCGCGTGATCCGTATCGGAAGACGCCGATTTTGGCTGCGCTTAAAACGCGACATGTTAGTGCTAAAAGATGCGCTTGCTCAAGAAAAGCAGGAGACTAAAGATATGTTAGTCACCTATAAGCGCTATACCTGCAGGCAAGCTTCAAAAGAAGAACTGACTGAAGCCAACAAGCAGTTTGCCGATCTATTAAAAGGTCTAGGCCTCGGTATGTTTGCCGTACTGCCTTTTGCTCCCATCACGATTCCGCTAGTGGTTAAGCTTGGCCAAATAGTTGGCGTCGACGTACTTCCTAGCTCGTTTAACAATATGTCAGAACGTAAGGCCAATATACGCCGCGATGCAATAAAAGCGAAACTAGAGTCAACTTCTGAGTAATTAAGTTTAACTAGCAACTATCCAGCTTTAGCCTCTTCAAGTTCTTCAAAAGCTCATCACTTTGAATACCAATTAACACATACACGACTAAAAATTGCCACTACCTCAGCGACACCTCTAGTCTGAAAACCAACCTTAATTAGCCCTCAAAATAAGCCCTTGTTACCTTTCTCATAATCGCAAGGCCTGTTACTCTATTGTGCAAGCTATTCTCATTATTAATAACAATACGAGTCCTTACATGAGCAACCTTATTATCTCCGGTGCTTCAGGCACCCCTTTATCTATTTTTAATAGCGATACTTTTGCAAAATGGCTAGCCGATCAAGCCCCGCAAACACAAAACTGGCTCACTAGCACTCAATTTAAAGGTCAAGGTCTAAGCCTTATTCCTAATGCTGACGGTGAATTAGCGCAGGTTATTTTTGTCAGTAACAGTGACGATTCATACTGGCTTTGTGGTGAACTAGCCAATCAACTACCCGCTGGCCAATATGTACTTAATGCTGGCGAAGCCCAGGTAAAAACGGCTGCTTTTAGCTGGGGACTAGGTGCATATAAATTTGACCGTTACAAAAAAAATGACCAAGCTCTGCCGCAACTCGTTGTACCAACTCAAGCACAAGCTGATGAAGCAAATAAGTTTATCCGTTCAGTGTCTTTAGTGCGTGATTTGGTCAACACTCCTGCAGCTGACATGATGCCACAGCACCTAGGTGACACCATGACAGAAATGGCTGCAGAATTTGGTGCAGAGATAAAGCAAATCATCGGTGATGAACTTCTCGAACAAAACTATCCGACTATTCATATGGTTGGCCGTGCCAGTGAAAACCTACCGCGTTTAATCGACCTAACTTGGGGCGATGAGTCAGCACCTAAACTCACCCTCGTAGGTAAAGGGGTCTGTTTTGACTCAGGCGGACTAGACCTTAAACCGGGTTCAGGTATGCGTTTAATGAAAAAAGACATGGGCGGCGCAGCCCATGTTATCGGTCTTGCTCAGCTTATTATGTCGCACAATCTACCGGTACGATTACGCGTATTAGTGCCTGCAGTTGAAAATGCGGTGTCAGCCAATGCATTTAGACCGGGCGATGTTATTACTACACGAAAAGGCATTACAGTTGAAATTGATAATACTGACGCTGAAGGCCGCTTAGTTTTGTGTGACGCATTAGCTGAAGCCAACAACGATAAGCCAGAATTAATGATCGACTTTGCTACTCTTACCGGGGCCATGCGCATTGCACTAGGTACCGAGCTACCGGGCTTTTTCAGTAATGATGAAGAAGTTGCTGCTGGCTTTACCGCATCTGGTTTAAAAGTGGACGACCCAGTATGGCGCATGCCACTACACAGACCTTATCTTGACTTAACGGGCAGTGATATCGCCGACCTTGCTAACTGTGCTAAAACCCCATTTGGTGGCGCAATTACAGCAGCACTTTATTTAGAAGAGTTTGTTGATAAAGGCATTAGCTGGAGTCACTTTGACGTAATGGCATACAACGTTCGCAAGCTTCCTGGCCGCCCAGTTGGCGGTGAAGCATTCGGTATTCGTGCGGTGTTTGATTATCTGCAAAATCGTTTTAAATAATACTTTTAGTGTTATCAATCACTTTGTAAACAAGGTCCAGTTTTGGGCCTTGTTTGTATTTAATAAACGCTATTTTCAGCTGTTCTGCAAAACGCTTCAATTTATGTCTAATCTCCCGCATCATGAATCTTGCTGACAGAACATAGACTCAATCTAGGGTAAAGGTGAAATATGATTAGCTGCAACCAATATGACTACATCGAAATTGTTTGTTTATACCGATACCCAATAAAACTCACGCTGAAAAACAACCAAACTATCGAAGGTATTGCGCTCGATACCGCAAGAAACCAATACAAACAAGAGTGTATCAAACTAAACCAACAGCAAGGAAACCTTGAGGGAGCAATACCAACACTTGTAATCCTCGATGAGATTAGCAGTATGCAGGTATGTATCGACAACCCACACTTTACATATATCGAATTCGATTAAACAAATATTTGGTCAAAATCAATTGCTAACAGTTTACCTTTAACGCTGAAATACGGTACTTTACTCGGTAGCATTGTTAGTCAGTTTACGCTTATAGCTGGCTGAGATAACAAGCAGAAAATCAACTTAAGCAGTCGGCAATCACGTTCGGCAAATTACACTCTTTCTCAATACCAGCAGGATGCTCATTATGAAATTCGCATTACTCCCTCTTTTAGCCGTGCTCGCCTTTTCTAACAATGCCTTTGCAGAGCAAGCCTCAGCAGAAAGCGTTAAGCAACTCATGAATAAAACCGGTGCTGGTGAACTAGGGGTACAAGCAATGAATCAAATGTTGCCCGCACTTAAAAATCTGATCCCCGATGCGCCAGAGGCCTTTTGGGATGATTATATGGCTGGCTTCAATCCTGAAGATTTAATAGAAATGACGGTACCTATCTACCAGAAGTACCTTACTGAAGATGAGATCCAAGCAATTAATGCCTTTTATGACACTCCAGCAGGTAAAAAGCTAATCAGGGTACAACCGAATATTATGCAAGAGTCTATGATGGCAGGCCAGCAATGGGGACAAGCTGTGGCGAAAGACGTTATGGATAAGTATAGGGCTGAAAAAAAATAAATTACCCTTAAGCATTTAGCAACCGGTTCAAGCGGATAAGCCATTGTCTATCCGCTTCTCGTTTCTCAGCTTATTCCATTTCCCCCAACTCCAGCTTTACCTCCCTTTTAAAAAACAAAATGCATGCCCATTTATCCATATGCTCACACGCCAATAGTTAATAAAAAGTAACAAATACTGCAAAAAAGTACCCTACTCAGCACAAATGTGCGAGCAAGATCTCACATTTGATTGCTTTGTTAATTTGCCATTGATAAACAAATGTTTATTTTTTAGACTGAGATTTCGTTTTAAAAACATATGTATCAACTTGTATCATTTGTTTTTATTCATTAATTATCTTTTCTGAGTGGATAAATGTTGAAACAAGCGGCTTTAAAACTTACAAGTTTGGTTATATTGGGTTGCATTGTCATGCTAGCTCATATCACCAGCTGCTTGTTTGAAAGCACGCTAACACAGCAAGAATTGGCAGTAACTCATCAAGATCGTCAATTATTTGCCAATAATATCCAACTTAAAGACAGCCTAATCAACCGCGTCTTATGCGAACGTTATGTTGCTGAGTGTGATCCATCATATTTAAACTCGTTTGCGATAACCGTTGAAGATATTAACTTCAATTCAATCACCTTATCGGCCACACTATTTGTCTTATTGTTCCTGTCCGCAGGGTTACCCTCTTATGCCATCCTCAGGTATAAAACACCAAAAAGCATCCTTGAACTCAAATCTTTCCTTTTAAGCTGGATTAAACCTGTAAAAGGAACTCCCTCTTAACTCGATATCCCTCTGCTATTGGGTTATAGGCACTCGCTGCCAACATTAAAACGATAAATCTACCCAAAGCTCCTTAAGCAATGCGCTGCCTTGCTTGGGATCTTTCATTCAACAAACTGAAGATTAGGTTGGAAATATGCCTTTTAAAAACTCACCCTGTTTGAGTGCACGCGGCTGCCCCCAAAACAGAATAACGGCCGCGATCCCCATTGCATGTATCACACTGGCAAGCTTGATCTGTGCACCAGTAATGGCTGACAACGAAAACGTCGCAGCTGCGATTGATTCGAGTTCATCCCATTGGTCTGGTTATCTCAGTGCCACAGCGGCAAGTAATACATTTGCACAGTCTGAGCCCAGCTCTTACCAAGCACTCAGTGGCAATGGTCGTATCGCTTATCGAGATGACTGGGGCAGTCTGCGCTTATCTAGTGGTGGAGAAGTCGAACTACACCACAATCAATCTTACTTCTATGACACCTTCTTAGAATATCGCACCCCCTCCAAGAAGCTAATTGATGCCTGGTCCTACATCGGTAGTGCAGGTGTATTTCTGCCCACCAGCCATACCAGTCAAGAAAACAAACTTAGAGCAGCCCCCCGTATTGCGGGCTACTTATTCTATCGTCCAAGTAAAAACTGGAATTTTTACTTGTCGCCTAGGTTTAAGTACAACGCATACAAATACGAGACAGGTCGCCAAGGCGAACATTTTGTTGAACACCAAATTGACTTGCTAGCTGATGCAACATGGCAATTTATCGATGGCTGGTATTTAGATGTCAATGGATCTTATGGCATGGCAAAAAAGTTTAATACCAGTCGATACGACAACCGTTTCACCATGAGTGAAGAGATTGGTTGGGAGTTTGCTCAAAATTGGGTTGCTGCCATCGGCCATAACAACACCGGCAGTTTCTACGACCCTGAACGCGGACCATCAAAGGGATTCGAAGTTTACGACAAACGCAGTTCAGTATTCTATTTATCAATAACTAAATACCTATAAAAACAACATTAATTTACATTAAGAAGAGAGGAACCTATGCAAAAATCAGTAATCACCTTAGCCATATTAAGTGCACTGGCACTAAGTGGTTGTGGTAGTGATGAGCCCTATCAAGAGGTCAAAAAAGACGAGAAAATGATCTCGATTCAAGATCTCAAAAATGCAACAACAGACACCACAACCACCACTGAGCAAACAACCACATCTACCTCTTTATCTGAGCTTGCGGTTAAACAGCCTGAACGTCTGTTTTTATACACTCGCAGCCTAGGTGACGCTCCACGTTATTCAGCGCCTATTCATGGCTTTTCTCAAGGTGATGAAAAACTTGTAACCTTAAGAATGACAGAAAACGGTATTCAGCTTAGGCAAATTGACCGTGACACCATTGGCCTAGAGCATGATTCACGCTACGACAATGAATATAACAAAGCGCCAGTGTTGACGATTCCCGGCGACTATGTTGATTTTCAATGTCAAAAGGATAACTGGAACGATTGCACCAATAAGGAAGAAGAGGTCAATGACCGCGACATTACTTGGGATCAAAAAAAGTATTTCATTCCTCATTACGAGGCTGCACAAATTGCTGAAGAAAACTATACCGACCTAGTGACCTTCAAGCAGTGCACAACTGAAACTGAATCTGCTCGACTAGTTCACGATGGTGACTGGAAAGGCTACGAGATGGACCTGGCTAAAGGTGTGATCAACTTTGAAATTGAACATACCTATCAAGCTAATCCGGCTTGTTTTGGGAAATTCTTTAAAGGGAATTTTGACAACTTGTCATTCACAACAACAGAATATATTTCTATTGTTGCCCTTGACCAACTCGCCAGTAAAGACTTTGAAACGGTTCCTTACAGCGAAAACGAAAACGGTACCTTTGGTTTCTTTAGAACCCAACACCAATATCGCGATGGTAACCACTCAGCAGGTAAAGACGGTTATGTTCGCCAATATCTGAATCATTTTAATCCCAAACAAGAAGCAATCACTTATTACCTGAGTAATAACTTCTTTGAGGGCAAGAATAAGCCCTTCTTAGACGCGGCAAATGAAAGTATTACCGCTATCAATATCCAAAATAAAATGTTTAAAACAGGCCTACCAGAGATCAAGCTAGAACAAGCACATCAACACCGTCATGGTGATTTGCGTTACAGCAACATTACTCTGTTTGATGAGCCATTAGACAATGGTTTAGCCGGTTATGGTCCCTCAGCAGCTAACCCACTGACAGGTGAGATCGTTAGTGGACGCGTAGATCAATACAGTGCGAACTTAGAGCAAGGTTCCACCCGTTATTACCGCCGAGTTCAGCTCGACTATAACCGCGGCATGTTAGATCCTAATTCAGTAAAAGCACTTACCGGAGTGGATTATGCACCATCACCAAACGCACTATCACGTGCTAGTGAAGTTGCCGCTAACCAACTGATTGCAAACCAAGCCAGTGGCACTGACATCATGTCACAACAGCCAAGAAACCAAGCTCAACCAAAGGCTGTAATCCCCAATTTATCCAATGACAATGCTAACGATACTCCATTTGAAGAGTTGGTTAATTTACATGACAAGACTGAAGATTTTTGGGCCGAGCACAACTTAATGAGCGTCAACGAAGCCTTTGGCTTAGCAGGCGGCGCACTACGTGAACTCCCCCGAGGTATTAAAGGTCACGAAATTGATTGGAAAGATAGCCAATTCTGGCTCGATGGTATTGTAGGTTCAAAGCTAAAAGACATTGAGAAGATGCCTGCTAGCTTTCAAGCAAGCCTAGTCAATAAGCTTGCTGCACAAGCGTTTGCCGGAACTCTTACCCATGAGCTGGGCCATAACTTTGGCCTAAGACATAATTTTGCCGGCAGCCGAGATCAAGCCAACTTCTTCAACGAACAAGAAGTTACCGACTTTAGCCAAGCATTTAGTGACGCTGGCTATCCTAACCTTACAGTTAAAGCTGACTTTTCAAGCCAGATGGATTACAACGCAGACCGCTTTGCCACAACCTTACAAAAGTATGACTTAGCAGCACTACGTTTTGGCTACGCCCGTAAGGTAGAAAAAACTGACGGCAACCTTGTGTCACTCAAAGAGCAAGATGCATTGCGCATAAAGGAGCTAAGCGCAGGCAACATTACTGGCGACACTCAATATGGTGCACTGCATAATATCGCAGCAGAAAATGACCTACGTTATTTCGCTTTCTGTACCGATGGTCACGTATCATTAAACAGTAACTGTAACCGCTTCGATGCGGGTACCAATAATGATGATATCGCTCAGTATTATATTGATAGATATCATGACAGTTACGACACTATGAATGTGCGTCATAATCGTCAAACGCTATTTGAAGACAATATTCTGCCTTACACCATAGATAGGTTACGTGGCTTCAATGACATTCGTCAGTTTGTCGAAGACACCGCATCAGTTGAGGAATTATTTGCCTTTGATCAAAGTGATCTCGCTGATTTTTGTCCAAGCCACCAAGATTATTGGTTCTGTGCATCACAACGTGCCGTTGAAGATGCAGCCGGAACTTTCTTAACCGCCGCCGGACTCAATGATATCTATCTGCATGTTACCTACAAAATGAACAGCGATAACAGCCGAGCGTTGTCAAAGGTACATTCGTTGGAAGATATTCTCAGCCGTATTTATCGCTTAAATAGCAGTAAGCTCGATGAAGGTTTTGAACTTGGTAAAATCATCACTAATTTCGACCAAGATAGCGACAAGTTAAAAGAGCTACTTGTTAAAGCTGACATTATTGCTGATTACCAAGATTTGGTTTATGCCGATGTAAGTGTGAATAATGGGCACCTACTTAATGGATTAAAAGCTCCCGCTTCAAGCCCTAATCATCCTTATGTAAATGAGCGAGACGTATTAGGTATGTGGCCAGATAAGCTGCTTGCTATGCGTCAACTGTTGACTCGTAAGTCACCACGTAGTACCACTGGTCGCACCTATTACGCATTAGCTGACTACCCTAAAGTGCACGACCAACTTGAAGGTATGTTATGCCAGATGACAATGGGCAACACGGTTGCAGAGCTTAACGGTTATTTGAGCAATCCTTATTTAACTGATACTTGTAAGGCTGTTGATCCACAGTACTACAGCAGTGACGTAGATTATGTTGATCAACAAATTGAAGCCTTACCTAACTATGCAACTTCTCTAGGACGTTATTTTGGTTTCCCACAATCTAGTTTTGAAATGAAGGGCAAAAGTAACCTACTGCAAATGATGCTTAAACAGGTAGTGTTAGCGTCACACGACAGTGACTACCGAGGTGAAGAAAAAGCTCGAGTGTGGCGTGAATTTGCGGGGATCCATCTTGCGAACGATGCAGTAAGTACGCTGAAAACGCTATCGCTACAAGGTAAAAACTATGCCGCTACGGCAGAAAACACCTTAGCACTAGGACTGATAGATCAAATCGAAAATCTCGAACAGCTTATTGCAAGCTCACCTAGCTTAATGAGCACAGTGATGAACCGTGATGGTGCTACATTTAAAGAGCTTGTGGTTGACCCTATGATTGCTCGAGATAAGCGTGCATTAACTTATCTACCAGTGCTTTAAGCAGTTCCCGCTAGATATTAGCATGCAACACTAAACTAAGATCAACCAGACATTACTTATGTCTTAGCAGCTAAAACAAAAAAGGAGTCCTAAAGGACTCCTTTTTATTGATATGTCAGTGCATAATTACAAACTAATAAAAATGCCAGCTAATGCCGCACTCATCAAGTTTGCAAGTGTTGCAGCTAATACAGCTTTAAGACCTAGGTTTGCCACTTCGCTACGACGCTCAGGCGCCATAACCCCGATACTACCAAGCTGAATAGCAATAGAGCCGATGTTAGCAAAGCCGCACAAGGCAAAAGTAATTATCACTTGCGAATGCTGTGACAGCTGATCTTTAACGGCAGTGAAATCCATAAAGGCAACAAATTCATTTAAAATCAGTTTTTGGCCAATAAAACTACCCGCTATCATCATTTCACTTACTGGCACACCAATTAAAAATGCAACAGGAGCAAAGATATAACCCAGTAAGCTTTGCATGGTCACACCATCAAAATTAAACCAGTTACCCACTTGCTCAATACCAGCATTAAACATAGCGATGACACTGATAAAGGCAAGTAACATGGTACCGATAGCAACCGCTACGCGCATGCCGTTCATTGCGCCAGAAGCAAGGGCATCAATCACGTTACCGTGTTCGCTCTTACTCATATCAACTTCTTGTTGATGCGTAATATTGCTAGTCTCTGGCACTAATAATTTCGCCATCATCAAACTGCCAGGCGCAGCCATAAAGCTTGCCGCAATAAGATATTTAAGCTCAACACCTAGCCCCGCATAGCCACCAAGTACACTCCCCGCAACCGACGCCATACCACCTGTCATTACCGCAAATAGCTCTGAGCGAGTCATCTTAGGTAGAAAAGGCTTAACAAGTAGCGGTGATTCACCTTGGCTTAAAAAGATATTACCAGTAGTCACCAAAGATTCAGCGCGGCTGATCCCAAGAAGCTTTTGTAAACCGCCACCAATAATTTTAATTACCCATTGCATGATACCGAAGTAATACAGCATAGAAATTAACGCGCTGATAAAGATAACAAGAGGAAGTACGCGAATAGCAAATACAAAGCTGTTAGTTGCAAGGTCGCCAAACAGAAAATTAATTCCCTCATCGGCAAAACTTAATACAGAGGCCACGCCTTGACTCACCGCTCCCAAGATATTTTGTCCCATGGGCACATATAACACTAATGCAGCTAATACAGCTTGCAAGGCAAATGCGCCTACAACAGTGCGCCATTTAATGGCATTTCTATTCTCTGAAAAAATCCATCCGCAAAGGATTAGAAAACCAATTCCGAAAAAGCTAATTAACAACGACATCATTTATCCCTAATAGAGCTAAAAAGTGTAAGTTGTCGGTACTTTCTATCGAGTGCTGGCGTAGAAGACGCTTTGAAAAAAGCGACATTGAATGTCGGCAAAAGCCACCCAAGAAGTCACAGGTGATATTTGTCGATCGATTTGAGTTATCCGGCCATTGATACAAGACAGAAGTATCTAAAACTTACATAAGTTTTTGCCGGTCCAGCTCCGTGGGTTGGTCACTTGTCCATGTATCGGCTTGCATTAATTTGGCAGTGAGCAAGATGCTCTAGCCGGAACGGGATTATACAAATGCCAAATAACATTAAAAGCAGTTAATCTAATTTAGTTACACTATGTGTTGTCAAAGCGTTCCAAGAACCGCACCAATGTGACATAAGTCACGTAACTTAACTACAAAGTGATAGATAAATAAAAGGGTTAGCCATGCTAACCCTTTTTAAACTCATTGAGGCACTATCAATTAGTCATAATCAGATGCGTAAGTTTCTTCATAGCTATGTGAATAAAGCTCAAACAAGTTACCGAATGGGTCTTCCAAATAAACCATTTTCGCTTGCTTGCTATCGTCCTCTGGATGATAACGCATGATATCCATTCTAACCTTACCGCCAAATTCTTCAGTACGCTTAATGGCGCCTTCAAAATCATCTGTCTGTAGTGAAAAGTGAAAAATACCAATACGCGAAAAATCCACTTCATGACGTTCTTGGCGATCGACCATCTCAAACAATTCAACACCAATGCCATCTGTTGTTACTAAGTGAGCAATATTAAAACCTTTAAAGCCTTCACCAAAAACCGCAATACACATTCTACCAATAGCCGTTTCACGCTCTTCAACAACTTTGGTGTTCCCCATAACCAATTTTAGACCCAGTGCTTTAGTATAAAACTCAACAGCTTGATCCATATCGCCGACCATAATACCTACATGACTCATCTTCATAATCTTGCTCCACTCTTTACTGTGTAATGGGTTACTCATTTCGATGGAGAGATTATAGGCACCGCCAACTAGAACTTAAAATTATCAATAATTATATAAATGATAATTAATTTTTATCATTAATGTATTAATCGGTATTGAAGGCATTATGCAGGCCATCGCCAACCAAGATAGTTTTGAAATTTCTAGCATTGATATTCACACCGACTATTGGCTATCGGAAACGCTCATTCCAAGCAATGAAGGCTTTGCCAATATTTCACAATCGATTCGTGGCAAACCCGCAGAAGACGTATTGAAATACTGGTACACCGAAAATGACTAGCTGTAAATCTAGCTAAATGACACCTAGCCTAAATAGACTTTAAGTCTTTCTTGGCTATTTAGTGAGGTGAATGTTCATTCTAGGAGAAAGTACTTATCACGACAGTTTATAGCCCAAAGTGACTTCGCGCTTTGAGCTTTGAGCTTTGAGCTTTAAAGCTCAAACTCGTTTCTGGACAGAAATAAGTTAGAGTCAACGTTCTTAAAGTGATGACTCTTATTAGGGAAAGTATGACAAATGAATATACGGTAACGCCTGCCAATAAGTGAACCATTTGCTGGCTGGCGATTTGCTCAGCAAATGGCATGACAGCCTTGGTGAATCTGAATTTAGCAGCTTGTTATACACCGCGATTGATAAAGGCAAAGCGCCCAGTAACACGCTGGCCTCTTTTTTTACCACACCAAAATTTGTAAAAGGGGTATATGCCAGCAGAGCCAAAAAGTGAAAAAAGAAATCCTAAAAAGCCATACACTGCGGAGGAGAACAGAAACATTGATGATTCAACCTCAGCCGAGGTTGCCGCTGTGGTGACAACTAAATGCATTGCTACAGTTGACGTAATAGCAACACCAAAGCATACCCATATCGCAACAGCCATAAAGGAATAGAAGTCTAATTGCATTCTTGCTTCCTGACTGTATTGCTCATTAACTTCCATTGTTAATTTGAACTCCATTTGTGGGGTATAACGCCGCAATAAGCGGTGAGTAATTGTAGGCTAAAATGTGTAGCGAAGCGCAACCGAGCCAACTGTTACGAATCTGACTTTATTGCCTTGTTAGGGTTACTTACAGATCAAGTTCATTCATAACACCCAACACTCCAAAAAAAGCAGCAACAGGAACGATAGCAACGGTATCGATTGCTACAGCTCCTGGTGTAACTACAATTTTACCAGCTTTAGATAGTCCTGATTCAGGTGTTTCAACCAAAACGTAGTGCTCATCTTCAAGCTTTTGAAAAGGATAGTTCCCTTCAACTTTATATCTTTTACCTCTTAAGTTAAAAGTTAAATCGATATTTCCATATTCATCTTGTGGGAAACCCAACTCTCGAAGCGTTTGCTTATCCGACGTATTGTGTGTGATTAATTCCAGTTTACCACTGACATTATTTTCTTTATCTAGTTTGAAGCTTTCATATCTAGGATAAAATTCAATAGTACGACTTATTTTAAGTGATTTAATTAATAAGTCACTTGCCTCAAATACATAGCTATAATTTTGACCTGTTACAAGCAACAGAGCATTTTCTTGCGTGGCATAAAAGCCAGTAACTCTCTCTTCATAACTTGGGGCTTGCCACACTTGTGATGTGCATCCAGACATAATTAATGTAAATAAAATGAGTAATCTGATTTTCATGCGGAACTCTCCTTGTAACCCTAACGCCGCTATAAAAGGCGCGCGTTAGCGCGCCCAGTGGAGGCCGTTTTTTGGCCGGAACGATTTTTGATAGCCTTGTTAGGATTTTTGCTCATTAAAATATTTCCATAACCAAGGACTCTCCCTTAGGAGGGAAGTTAAAAATTACAGACTCATACTGATTTTCGGCAGTTTCGATTTCCAGTACGTCTCCACTCTCAAACCTAATACTTAATAACTCTGGACTCTTTAACACAGCCTCTTTAGCAAGCTGCCTGCCTAAGGCACCCCAGGGAGCTGACGTTGGGGCGTCATTCCATTCATACCGCTGACCAGCAATAGTAGCGAAAACCCTCTCTTCACACTGAACATCAAAACTAACAAACTGAACCTTGAAGCCATAAGCCGCCAACAGAATTGACTCTACGTACTCATCACTCTGTGAGAAGTATTCGTTCAGGATATTTACTATATTCTCAGTGAATAGAATCATATTTTCTTGTGAAGCCTAACGCCCTAATAATGGGCAAAAAATTGTTGGCTAAAATGTTGAGGAGCGAAAACAGCCAACTGTTTTTTGTTCTTATTAATTAGCTTGTTACACGTCATTTACGCTGAAAATAAAACGTTGCACTATTAACAACTTTTACGTTATTTCCATCAATGGTTGCAGGTGTAAATAGCCACAGTTGAATTGCCTTTAGCGTTTCTTCTTCTAACTCTTTGGGGTAAGCATCAACTATTTTTGCACCTTCCACTTTACCTGATTTATTTACGGTAAACTCCACCGTAGCAAAGCCATCAAGGTTAGCTTTGTTCTTAGGCCATATTTTTAACTCTAACACTTCATTGATCTTGGGAGCGAAAACAAGATTTCCTTCATTTGGCATTGAATCAGTCGCAATTGCTATAGAGGAGAAAGCAAAAATAAACGCAAACACAAGCTTCATTGAATCCTCCATGACGTATAACGCCTTGCTAATGGGCGTAGAAAGCTTGGCTAAACTTTGCGACGAAGGAGCGTAAGCCAAGCGTGATACGTCCTTTTAAGCAACTTGTTATGTTTCTTACTGTTTAGAAATTACGTCTTCAATAGCGCTTTCTAAAACTTTACTTGGGTCTTCACCCATTTGTTCCAGCTTTTCTCTGTACACTTTAATATGCCACCAAGGACAAGATACGTCACCACATGGTATATCTGGATCGCCTTCATGTTCAAATTCCAGATGAAAGCATAACCAATGCATTTTCTCGAAAACTTCGTATTGTTCAGCGCTTTCAATAACAGGCTTATTGCATTTTACGCAAATATTTTGAGACATATCGCGATCTCTCTGAGAAACATAACGCCCATTTAAGGGGCAAAATTCAGTTGGCTAAAATAGGTGAACGTAGTGAACAAAAAGCCAACTGTATTTTGTCCCGCTTGAAATTCTTGTTATGTGTTGTTAACTCTGATGTAAGTCGCTATTTTTTCTACTAAAACTTCAGCTTCCGTATTTTTAGCATTGACCACATAGCCAGACCAAATATCCCACTCTAAACCAATAATTGATTGATTAAATGTAAAGTCTTGGAATGTTTCTTCAAGACCATTAACTAATGCAGTGTGTGGAATTAATTTGAACTCAGCTACAACAGATTTAGTTATTTTCGCGTAATCTTTTAAGGCTACTTGGTCAAAATCAAATGTTAGCCTACTGCTGAAATCTCGTTGATTATCCACCTAATTTTCCCTAAACACATAACGCTTAAAACAAAG